>NZ_JASPFC010000018.1:0-62630 GCF_031296635.1 Actinomyces acetigenes | reverse complement strand
CGGTATACCTACACCGCATCAGCTCGCAGCAGGTCGGCTGACTGCCCTGCTCCTCTGACCAGCAGCGCAGTAGCCCGGCCGACGCCGGACCGCCCCCATCGACGGGCTCGCTCCCGCGAGGGCTGCTCAGCCGGAGAAGGACATCACCACCGACAAGACGATCAGGACCACTCCCAGCACGCCTTCAGCCGCTCCGACCCACTGGACCGGGATGAAGAAAAGGGTGTGGATGTTACGCAGGCCTCTCGCAGCGTCCGTACTCGCCTGCCCGACGAGGTACTCGATCTGTTGGTGCGCCTCTCCACGGTTTGCCGGCGGCGGTGTTCCCGGCGCCACCTGGAAGGCCCCGTGAGCCACACGGTCCCACATCTCGCGGCGCATCTGCTCCTTGAACGCCTCGATCTTCTTGGCAGGAGCCACCGCATTCACCTGTTGCCCGAAAAGGTAGTTGGCCACCCCAGCCACGATGAACCCGAGTCCATACCCAAAAGAGACCGCCGCGTTGCCACGACCAAGAAACGCCTGGAAGGTCGCCCCCACAATACCCGCGATCAGTAAGGTGATGAAGACGCTGAGAATGCCCCAGCCACGCCAGATAATCATGACGGCAACGTAACGGCACCCGGTTTGGAGAGCCACGGGGATAACTCTCCACCAGAAGACAGCACCCCCACCCCCGTCAGCGCTCACTCCTGCGGCCCGCCACTGGGGCGCCCCGACGACGATCAGGCCGAGCCGCTCGGAACGCGACCGGGGCCCATCTGGTAGACACGGCCTCATGTCCGCACGCCAGCCAGACCAGTCGGAACACTCCGCCCAGCCCGTTCTCGCCGCACCCGCCGACGCCGCACCCGCCGGCACCGCACCCGCCGGCACCGCACCCGCCGACGCCGCACCCGCCGCCCCCGACTCACAGCCCTCGTCACCGTCCCGGGCCCGCCACGCCGCCGGCCCGGCCACGATCGACCTGAACCAGATCGCCCAGTTCCTTCCGCGCACCGGCATCGGCACCGACGTGCACGCCTTCGCCGCCCCCGACTCAGGCACCCCCATGCACCTGGCCTGCCTGGAGTGGCCCGGTGAGGTGGGCCTGGCCGGCCACTCCGACGGCGACGTCGTCGCCCACGCCTGCTGCGACGCCCTGTTCTCGGCCGCCGGACTGGGCGACCTGGGCTCGAACTTCGGCACCGCCGAGCCCCAGTGGAGGGGAGCCTCCGGGACTGCGCTCCTGAGCGAGGCCGCCCGCCGGGTGCGCGAGGCCGGCTTCGAGATCGGCAACATCGCCGTCCAGCTCGTGGGCGAGCGCCCGCGCGTGGCCACACGCTCCGCGGAGGCCTCCCGGGCACTGTCCGAGGCCGCCTCCGCCCGGGTCTCCTTCTCCGCCACCACCACCGACCACCTGGGCTTCCTGGGCCGCACCGAGGGCCTGCTCGCCGTCGCCACCGCCCTGGTCTACCCGGTGCCCGACGCCGTCCGCGCGGTCGTCCCGTAGACCTCCGGTTCGTACCGTAGGCCGCCGGTTCGTACCCTGAACCCCCGAACGCGAGGCATAAGGTACGAACGCGACGTCGGCAATCTCTGGAAAAAGCCCTGGCCCCGGTAGACACCGGTGGCGGGCGCCCAGGTAGCCTGTGCCTGTGAGCATCACCCCCACTGAGCCCCCTGAGTCCACGGGCCCCGCCGCCTCCCCCGCCCACGCGGGCGCGCCGGCCCTGCGCCTGTACGACTCCGCCGCCCGCGCGATCGTGCCGCTGGCCCCCACGGCCACCCCCGGCCTGGTGACGATCTACCTGTGTGGTGCCACCGTCCAGGGTTCCCCCCACATCGGCCACATGCGCAGCGGCATCGCCTTCGACGTCCTGCGGCGCTGGCTGGAGCGCGGCGGCCAAGAGATCCGCCTCATCCGCAACGTCACGGACATCGACGACAAGATCCTCAGCAAGTCCGCCGCCGCCGAGCCGCCGGTGCCGTGGTGGGCCTGGGCCCAGCGTTTCGAGCGGGAGTTCGACGCCGCCTACCGCGCCCTGGGCGTGGCCGCCCCCACCTATGAGCCGCGCGCCACCGGCCACATCCCCGAGATGATCGACCTGGTCCAGCGCCTGCTGGACGCCGGCCACGCCTACGTCGGCGAGTCCGGCAACGTCTACTACGACGTGCGCTCGCTGCCGGACTACGGGTCCCTGACCAACCAGCGTCTGGAGGACCTGGCCACCACTGAGGACGAGTCCCAGCTGGATGACGACGTCGAGGCCGACAAGCGCGACCCGCGCGACTTCGCCCTGTGGAAGGCGGCCAAGCCCACCGAGCCGGCTGACGCCGCCTGGGACGCCCCCTGGGGTCGGGGCCGGCCCGGCTGGCACCTGGAGTGCTCGGCCATGTCCCGCCGCTACCTGGGCGAGACCTTCGACATCCACGGCGGCGGCATCGACCTGCGCTTCCCGCACCACGAGAACGAGCAAGCCCAGTCCCACGGCGCCGGCTGGGGCTTCGCGCGCCACTGGGTCCACAACGCCTGGGTGACCATCAAGGGCGAGAAAATGAGCAAGTCGCTGGGCAACTCCCTGGTGGTGGCCGAGCTGCTCAAGCGCTACGACGCCGCCGTGCTGCGCCTGGCCCTGGGCACCGTCCACCACCGCTCCACCGTGGAGTTCTCCGAGGAGACCCTGGCCGACGCCGCCGCCCTGTGGGAGCGCCTGTCCGGTGCGATCCTGCGGGCCTACGAGTTCTGCGACGACGGAGGCACCAACCTCGTCGACGCCCCCGCCGAGCAGGTGCGCGCCCGGGCCCTGCCGGCCGAGTTCACCGCCGCCATGGATGAGGACCTCAACCTGGCCGGCGCCATGGCGGTCGTCCACGCCACCCTCAAGGCCCTGAACGTCACGCTGTCCCAGGTTGACGCCGTTGACGCCGAGGTCCTGCGGGGGGAGGTCACGCCCCTGGGCCACACGCACCTGGCGGCGGCCCAGCACCTGGGGAAGGACGTCATCGACCTCGCCCTGGACCTGCGCGCCCAGCTCGACGTCCTCGGCCTGGACCCACTGGCCGAGCCCTGGCGCACCCGGGTGCTCGACGGCGCCGGCTCCTCCCAGGGCGGCGCCGCCATGGAGGCCCTCGACCGGCTCATCCGCCACGACCTCGACGAGCGGGCCCAGGCCCGCGCCGCCAAGGACTGGTCGCGCGCAGATGCCCTGCGTGACAAGCTGACCGGGGCCGGCGTCGTCGTTGAGGACTCCCCCTCGGGCGCCCGCTGGCACCTGGCCTGAGCGGCCCCACCACCCACGACTCTTTCGCATTAATTCGCACCGTCACGAACAGGAGGCCGGATGCCCGGCAACGAGCAGTACCCCGGTGCCAAGCGCCGCCCCGGCTCGAAGAAGGGCCCCACGAAGGGCTCGGGCGGCCAGCGCCGCAAGGGCCTGGAGGGCAAGGGCCCCACTCCGCGCGCGGAGAACCGCGTCGGCCACCCCAAGGCCCGGGCGAAAGCCCGTGCCGAGTCCCGGACCGCCCAGCCCACCCGCGCCAAGCAGCTGGAGAAGATCAAGCGCCGCTTCGACGTGCCCAAGGGCCACGAGATCCTGTGCGGGCGTAACGCCGTGGCCGAGGCCGCCTACGCCTCGGTGCCCATCACCCGGGTCTTCATGGCTGTCTCAGCCCAGTCCGACGAGCGTCTGGGAGCCGTGGTGCGCCGCGCCGCCCTGCTGGGCGCCCCGGTACTGGAGACCACCAAGCTGGACCTGGACGCCCTGACCGACTCCGCCGCCCACCAGGGCGTGGCCATCGAGGTGCCCGCCTACGAGTACACCACCGCCCGCGACCTGCTGGAGCGCGCCCGCGCCCTGGGACGCACGCCGCTGCTCGTGGCCCTGGACCAGGTGACCGACCCCCACAACCTCGGCGCGGTCCTGCGCAGTGCCGGGGCCTTCGGGGCCGACGGCGTCATCATCCCCGAACGTCGCTCGGTGGGGGTCAACGCCACCGTGTGGAAGGTGTCGGCCGGCGCCGCCGCCCGGGTGCGCGTGGCCCGCGAGACGAACCTTGTGCGCGCCCTGGAGCAGCTGAAGAAGGAGGGGTGCTTCGTCGTCGGCCTGGACGGCTCGGGCAGTACGGCTGTCGAGGACCTCACCCTGGCCGACTCGCCCCTGGTGCTGGTCACCGGCGCGGAGGGGGCGGGCCTGTCCCGCCTGGTGCGCGAGACCTGTGACGTGCTGGCCTCGGTGCCGATCAGCCGCAGCGTGGAGTCCCTCAACGCGGCCGTGGCCACGGGTATCAGCCTCTACGAGGTCGACCGCCTGCGCCGCCGGGCCGCCGACGCCGGCAGCTGACCCCCGCCGCCGCTGACGGCCGGCCGCACCCGGCGGAGCCTGCTGATCCGACCGAACCGACTGATCCGGCCGCTCCCGGCAGGGAAAGTGCCCGGTTTACACTTCCCCATGACGGCCCCGTTGCTGACACAATGGGCCGCATCCGATCCACAGGAGGTCCCCATGGCCCAGGACGCTTCGCAGCGCTGGAACCGCACCGACGGCGTGCTCATCGCGCCGGGCACGACGCCGGAGGCGGTCGCAGACGCCTTCGCCGAGCGCGGGGTGGTCGTGCGCCTGGAGTGGTTCCCGGCCACCACCCACCTGCTCAGCCTGACCCTTATGACCGACGTCGAGGGCCGGGTCGCGGCGACGCCGCCCTCCCGCGGGGGCGTTGTGCCCGGTCCGAGTGTCAGTGAGCTCGTGGAGTCCCTGGCCCGGGAGTTCACGGCCGATGTCGCCGTCGGGCCGGCGGCCTTCAACGCCCTGCCCGACGACATTGAGCTGCCCACGATCTCCCACCACGGCTCGGCCAGCGCCCGTACCGTGGTGATCTCCCCGATGAGTGCCTACATGGTGCCGCTGCAGGCCACCCTGCTGGAGCGGCCCCTGGCGGTGGCCTCGACGCCGAGCCTGGACCGCCGCATCGTCATGTACTCCGGTGAGGGCACGGAGCTGGGCACCTTCGGCTGGGACGAGGAGTCCCTGCCGGCCCTGGTGCTGACCTCCGACTCCGAGGACATGTCCATCCGCGCCATCCCCACCGGGGACCCGGAGGACGACGCCGTCTTCTCCTGGGGCATGACGTCGCGCTACGTGTGGGGCGGGGTCAAGGAGCCCGGCCCGGCCCTGAAGTCCCTGGTGGATGAGCTCCTGGCGGACCTGACCGACGCGTCGGGGATCGTCGACGCCGTCCCGGGAGCGGACCTGGAGGCCGCGGCCGCCGCCATTGTCCAGCCCGGCATCGAGGGTTTCGCCGCCATGCTTGAGGCCCTGGGCCTGCCTGACTGGGTGCTGGAGGTCCTCACGGGCCGCCTGGCGCCGGTGGAGGTTCCCGGCGTCGTCGTGCACGAGCCGCGCGGACTGTCCAACGCGGTGGGCCGCAGCGTGGGCCTGCTGCTGGCCGACCCCTCCACCCCGGGCTCGGCCTTCTGGCAGGGCTATGTGCGCACGGTGACGGACAAGCCGTGGGCGGTGCGGGGTGCCGCGCTGCTCGAGGCGGGTCTGGGCGGGGCTCTCGTGGGGGCTGCCGTGCGCCGTCGTCGCTCGACCGGCAGCATCCCGGGTGGGATGGCGGCCGTGGGGGCCTTCCTGCTGGTGGACGCCATCACCGAGGTCTCGCTGGCCTCCTGGACGCGACACCGCGAGCTGCGCCGCCGCGCCGACGAGGAGATGGCCCTGGTCGCCGAGGAGCTCGGCGCCTGAGAGCCCGCCGCCGGGGACACTCGGCTCCACCGGGGGCATTCCTGCGCGGCCGCAAGCCGCAGGTGCGCCGGCGGACTACTCAGGCATCCCCCGGCTCAAGATAATCAACAACGGCACCACGCCAGCGACGAGAATATGCAACAGCACCACCAGCACGAAGATCAGCGACCCCTTCTCGGTTCGGGACATGCCGTGGTGCTTTCCTATGCTCAGCGCCCCCGGGTCGCCGTTCAGGATCGAGGCGCGGTAGAACACCGGGGCCACCTGGCCGGGTTGCATGACGAGCTCAAGGCGCGGCTTGGGACTGAGGAAGGCCGCGTAGTGGTCAACGACGACGCTCACCGGCCCCGGCGGCACCGCGATCCTCACGGACTGGCCCGCGGACAGGCGCATCGCCCAGCCGTTGATCGTGATGGACACGGTGCTCTTGCCCGGTAGTGAGATGGACGGGTCGAAGTACAGGTCGATGAAGGCACTGTTGTCCGGCGTCGCCCCGGGCAGGGCCTGAAAACCTGGACTGTTCGTACTCATCCCAGCTCTCCCTCAGTCTTCGCTCGATACGCAACGCCGGCTAGGGCGCGCCCAGGCTGTTGAGGAACCAGAGCACCAGCCCCATGAAGATGGCGAACATGGCCACCGAGCCGAGAATGACGGCGAACATGATCTTCATGGAGGTGAGATCGTTCCGCTCGGAGGGCGAGAGCCCCTCGAACCTCTGGAACGTCAGTGATCCCGGGTTGCGCTCGAAATGGGAAGCCCGATAGAACACCGGCACCCTCTGACCGACATGCACAGAAAAGTCAAGCCGTGCCGTCGAGCTGTAGAGGAGCTGGTCGATCTGCTGCACAACAATCGACACCGGCCCGGCCGGAACCGCCAACGCGACGGACTGACCGAAGCCCAGCCACAGCTGGTAACCATTGATCACGAGCGACGCCCTCGACCTTCTGGGATATCCCTTGACGGACGGGTCGAAGTACAGGTCGATGAAGGCGCTGTTGTCCGGCGTCGCCCCGGGCAGGGCCTGAAATGCGGGCGCGCCTTCACTCATATCCCCGTCACGGCCCTTCTCATCGTCTCAGCTGATCAAGGCCAGACTATCAACCAGCCGGACGCCACCGGCGCCCTCGCAACCCCCGGTCTGCAAGGCGCGACCTACTCCCCCTTGAACTTCATGCCGGCGGTGAAGCCGTGAGGGTTGGCGGCGTAGTCGGCCAGGGTCTGTTCGTCGCGGGCGGCGAACTCGGCGTCGTCCTCGGGCGTCGGTTCATCGGTGTCGTCGTCGACGACGATCGCCTCCATCTCCTGGGTGTCCCCGTTCCCCAGGTAGGCCCGTTCGTCACGGTGCTGGGGCAGCACCGTGGCCACATAGTCGTCCACCGCCTCCTGGGTGGTGACGTAGCGGTTCTGGGCCTCGGACATGTACCAGCGGTGCTCGAGGATCTCGTGGAAGATCTCGGCGGGCTCCAGCTTGCGACGCATCTCGACGGGGACGGAGTGAATGGTGGGCTCGAAGACCTCCGCCAGCCAGGCGTGGGCCACGAGCTCGATGGGGTCGTCGCTGCGGCCGGTGATGGCCCGGTAGGCCTCCAGGTCGTTGAGCATGCGCTGGCCCTGGCGCTCCTGGACGTCCAGGCCGGTCAGTCGCATCACCTGGCGGTGGTAGTGGCCGGCGTCGACGACCTTGGGTTGAATGGTGATGTGGTTTCCCTGGGAGTCGGTGTTCATGGTGAGCTCGGCGACGTCGTAGCCCATCTCGTTGAGCTTCTCGACCCGGCGGCGCAGGCGCCAGCGCTCATCCATGGAGAAGGACTCCTTGGCGGTGAGCACGTCCCACAGCTCGGTGTAACGGCTGACGATCCGGTCCCCCACCTCAATGGTGTCCACGCTCGGCTCCAGCAGGGCACCGGCCTGGAGGTCCATGAGCTCGCCGATAATGTTGGTGCGGGCCACGTCGATGTCGTAGAGGCGCTTGCCGTCCGTAAGACCCTCGGGGTGGAGCTCCCCGGTCTCGGCGTCCACCAGGTAGGCGGCGAAGGCCCCAGCGTCGCGACGGAAGAGCGTGTTGGACAGGGACACGTCCCCCCAGTAGAAGCCCAGCAGGTGCAGGCGCACCAGCAGCACGGCGAGCGCGTCAATGAGTCGGGTGGCGGTCTCGGGCCGCATGTACTGGCTGAACAGCGCCCGGTAGGGCAGGGAGTAGGACAGGTGCTCGGTGATGAGCACCGAGTTGAGCTCCTCACCGGTGACGCTGCGGCGGCCGGTGATGACCGCCGTCGGATGCACGCAGGGCGCCCCCAGTCGCACCAGGTCGCGCAGGAGCTCGTACTCGCGGTGGGCCACGGACTCGCCGATCTCCTTGACCGCGATGACGCGCTCAGAGAGGTTGACGAAGCGCACGATGTGGCGGGACAGACCACGGGGCAGCGCGGCGAGGACCTCGGTGGGCCACTCCTCCAGCGCCGTCTCCCAGGGGAGGTCGAGCAGCGCCGGGTCAATGGTCGCCGCCGTGATCTTCATGGACTGGGACATGACGTCATTCTTTCAGGCAGGAACCCAATTTGCTTTTCGAGACATGAGCCGCCGACCACACTTCTTCCCGTGCCGGCCGCTGAACCTCCCCCGCCGGTTGGCCTTCCGCCACCGGCCCCCTCGGTGAGTGCGACGACGGCGCCGCCCCGGGACAGGGGAACGGCGCCGTCGTGCTCAGCATCCTCAGGCGGGCAGGCGCTTGCCGGTGGAGGCGGAGAAGATGTGCTCCTGACCGGGGCGGATCCGCACGTAGACGGTCTCACCCGGCTCGGGGGCGGTGCGCGGAGGCACGCGCACGATGATCTGGCTGGAGTCCTCACCGGAACCAAGCTTGGCCTCGGATTCCTCCGCGCCGACGAGCTCACCGTAGATGTAGGCGTCAGAGCCCAGCTCCTCCACGAAGGACAGGCGCACCGGGATGGAGTGCTCGTCCTGGGCGGAGACGACGTCGAGCGACTCGGGCCGGAACCCGATGGTCACCTTGCCGCCGTCCTCGGGGGTGATGGCGTCCAGGGTCGCCTTGGACAACTGGATCTTGGCGGCGCCGACGGTGGCGACGTCCCCCTTGATCGTGAACTGCCCCAGGTTCATGGCCGGCGAGCCGATGAAGCCGGCGACGAACTCGTTGGCGGGGTGGTCGTACATCTCACGCGGGGTACCGACCTGCTGGAGCACGCCGTCCTTGAGGACCGCGATGCGGTCACCCATGGTGAGGGCCTCGGTCTGGTCGTGGGTGACGTAGACCGTGGTGACGCCCAGCGAGCGCTGGAGCGAGGCGATCTGGGTGCGGGTCTGCACACGGAGCTTGGCGTCCAGGTTGGACAGCGGCTCGTCCATAAGGAAGACCTTGGGCTTACGCACGATGGCGCGGCCCATGGCCACACGCTGACGCTGACCACCGGAGAGGGCCTTGGGCTTGCGGTCCAGGTACTCGGTCAGGCCGAGGATCTTGGCGGCCTCACGCACGCGCTTGTCGATCTCGGCCTTGGGGGTGCCGGCGATCTTGAGGGCGAAGCCCATGTTGTCGTGCACGGTCATGTGCGGGTAGAGCGCGTAGTTCTGGAAGACCATGGCGATGTCACGGTCCTTGGGCTGAACATCGGTGACGTCGCGGTCACCGATGAGGATACGACCGGCGTTGACGTCCTCCAGGCCCGCAAGCATGCGCAGGGAGGTGGACTTACCGCAGCCGGAGGGGCCAACGAGTACGAGGAACTCGCCATCGGCGATCTCGAGGTTGAGAGAGTCAACACTGGGGCGGTCATTGCCCGGGTAAATACGTGTAGCGTTCTCGAAAGTCACAGTTGCCATGGGTGGTGCTTCCCTTCACCGGCAGGTACGTGCCGGACGATCCGTCGTGAAAGGTGCCGATGCGTGTCCGCATTGACACGTGCCGCGGTCAGCCGTTCGACCGCGGACGGGCTCATCTTGACACAGGTTCCCCGCTTTGACCAGCGATTCGCAGCAATCAGTCAGGGCAGTCCTCGACAGCCCTCGACAGTCCTCGACAGTCCTCGACGGCGGTGGCGGCCGGTGGAGACCTCCCCATCCCCGCCGTCGGAAACCATCCGACCCGATACCGGCAATGCGGCTCCATCACTGGCTTTACTCCCGCGACATGGCCCACAGTCGGGCGAAGAGCCCCACAGCTTCGGGGCACCCACGAGTGGATCCAGCCCGGTACTGTGGGGGCCATGACGCAGAACTTCGACGCGCACCCGGGCGAGCCGGTCACCCTGAGCAAGCTGCGCGCCGGCACCACAGTGGGGGGATACCGGCTTCTGCGTCGCCTGGGCGCCGGGGGCATGGGCGTGGTGTGGGAGGCCACCGATGAGGGTGGGCGCCACGTGGCCATGAAGATCCTCCACCCGCAGATCGCCGCGGACCCCACGGCTCGGCGCCGTCTGGACCGGGAGGCCAGCGTCCTGGCCCGGGTGAGGGACACGCGCGTGGCGCGCATCCTGGACATCGAGACCGGGGACGGCTCCCAGGGCATCACCTTCGTCATCACCGAGCTCATCGAGGGCCCCACCCTGCAGCATGAGGTGGAGCATGAGGGCGTCTACGACCTGACCACTGACGCCCGCGACCTGGCCGACCTGGCCCACGGGCTGGTCGACTCGCTGCGCGCGGTGCACGCCGCCGGCGTCATCCACCGCGACCTCAAGCCCTCCAACGTCATGCTCAGTGCGCAGGGGCCGGTTCTCATCGACTTCGGCATCGCCCAGGTGGCCGACGACGTCCGGCTCACACAGACCGGCCAGGTCACGGGTACGCCGGGGTTCATCCCTCCGGAGATGCTCGACGGCGGGGAGCCGAATGCCGACGTCGACTGGTACGCCTGCGCGGGTGTGCTCCTGTTCACCGTCACCGGGCTGGCTCCCTTCGGTTCGGGGGCCTGGCAGGTGGTCTTCCGGCGCGTCTACGCGGGCACCCCGGAGCTGGGCAACCTGGAGGAGGAGAATCCGGCGCTGGCGCGGGCGTTCACGGCGGCGCTCGCCCCTGAGGCGGAGAACCGTCTGAGCCCGGACGGCCTGCTGGAGGTGCTCGATGAGATCGCCGAGGGCGGGACCGGGCAGGAGGCGGTCGATCGGCTCCTGGGGCCCGAGGACGAGGAGCCGGAGTCCAGTGAGCTGGAGCGGAGCACCAGCACTTTCGTTCCTGGCTACGGTTCGACCCTGGGGTCGCCTCGCGATGCTCGTAGTGCGACCTCGGCCTCCCCGGCCGCATACGGCAGTCCCATCTCTGCGCCCTCCGGCGCGGAGGGCGGGTACGGGTACTCGGCGCCGTCGGCCGCTTCTGGCGCTTCCGCCCAGCCCCCACCGGCCATCCCGCCGCGTCAGTGGTACCAGAGCAGTTCGGCGATGCCCTCCAGGGGGGCGCAGTCGATGCAGTACGGCGTGGGTGCTCCTGCGCCTGCGGCCTCTTCGGGGGCGTACCCGCGTCCGGCGCCGTCGGGGCAGGTGCCGATGTTCCCCTACTCCGGCCAGCATCCGACGGCGTATCAGCCCGGCTACTCCCAGGCCGTCGCCGGTCCGACGGCTGCGTCGTCGGCGGGAGCGATGACGGGGCCGATGGCAGCCGGCGCCCCAGGGGCGCAGGTGCGCCGGTTCAGCTCCCCCAGCCGTCCGGGAGAGCTGCCCCAGTGGGCGCAGGAGCCGGTGCGTCGTCCGTTGGCGATGCTGGCCACGTGGTTCATGCTGGCCTCCATCGGGATCGTCAGGCCGGGTTTGATGGCGATTGCTGGGGTGATTCTGATAGTGGTGGCCGGTGCTGTGGGCCGGGCCCAGGACGCTCGGCGTTGGAACCGGCTTCAGCGCGGCGGCACCTCGCCGTCGGACAACTCCCGCATGTGGGCGATGACCCCGTGGTATCTGTTGCGTTCGCTGGTCTCTGCTAGCTTCGCTTTTCTCCTGGCCATAGGGACCGCGGCCGTCCTCCTCACGACCACTTACTCGATGGGTGCGGCGAACGACGACGCCCCGATTCTCGGATCGTTCCCCCCCCATAGCCGTATCTACATCCTCTATTTCGTCACGGTCGCCTTGTACCTTCTCATCCTGTGGCTGGTGCCGTGGGGGGCGGCGACGCGACGCGGTGGCGCGCATATTCTCAATTCCTTCACCCCCAGTGACAATGGCCGAAGGAATCTGGTGATGGCGATGCTGGGTGTTGGTGCCGTGTTCTTCGTCTTGACATTCGCCGGAGCGCTGCCGATTCCGAGTCTGGTTCCCTTCGGGAGCTGAGATGCCGCCTCGGCGGCGGACGCCGTGGTTCCCTGTCGGCACCCGCCTCCGGGGCTTGGTGACCCGGGTGAGATGCTGGCTCCGGCCTGGGCCCAGTCAGCGGAAAAAGGGGAAGCCTCCGAAGCGGAGGGTTGTGCCGCGGTAGGCCCGGATCGCTTGGACGGAGCACACCAGCACGTGGACCACGACCATTCCCAGGGCCATCATGATCGGGGTGCCCCACGGCATGAAGGATGGAGATTCATCGACGTCGTTCGCGATGGAGGCCACGGCAATCTGGATTGCTATGAGGGCCAGCTCCACCAGCAGCAGTGTCAGTCCCCAGCTCGCTGCCAGGCGGCGATTCGTCCGGGCCGGCTCACGCAGGTCCTTCTTGTTCCACAGGCCGACCACCATCATCGCGACCGCCGCCAGTAGCACGTTGAAGCCCGGCAGAAACGCCAGCAGTGCCAGCAGCCCCATACTCCAGGCCTCGGCACCCGATGGAGCACGCACCTTGACTGGTGCCGGAGCCATCATTGGCGCAGGCACCATCCCGGGGGCCGGCGCACCTGGAGTCCCAGGCGCGGGGAAGGCCCCGTAGTCCGTCACTGGACCCGGCACGGATCGTCTCGCGGGGTCGACCTCAGGCGCCGACTCCTGCATCGTGTAGTAGCCGTCCGAGGATGCTACGGCCTCGGGCTCCCGCACCTCACTCATGCAGCTCCTCACTCACTCGTCACCAGAGCGGCCGACCCTACCCGAACCAGGCTCACCAGCGCCATTGCCCTCAGCCTGGGCGGCTTCTGCCTTCTTGCGGGCTCGACGCTCCCGGTCCCGTTGACGACGACGCTCCCGCTTCTCTCTTTCTTTGTGATACGCAGCAGCCTTAGTTGCCATCCACTCCGGAATCCACTGCGGATCCCGAGGGAACTGATCCAGCTCAAACGCAGCATCACCATCACCCACCGGGTCGCCACCAATCACCGGCTCACGCATCCAGTCCGACTCCTGATGCAGCACCCCATCAGAAGCCTCCATCCACAAATGCGACCACAACCACGCACCCCGATGCGGGTCCGCCTGAGACGGACGCACATCATGAAGCGCGAACCTCACCTCACGCGAAGGACGGACAGACTGCTCCCGTCCTTGCTGATCAATCAACCAGTATTCGATCTCTCCCGTTAGATGAATAGCATTATAGTACACATCAACCCGACGACCACCACTCTCAATTAACCAACCTCGCAGCAACTCCTCATAACGACCTAATGGATCTGACGACATCTGGGATTCTTCTGACACAATCAATCTCCTTTAGACCGAGGGGGAACATTCTCAAATGAACGAGACCGTAACGCCCCATTGGAGTCAGTCCAACTTGCTTCGAACCCGGTCGGGACCTTCTCACTGTTGGCAAGCTTGGTGGGATCGGCCGGATCCGGGTACTCAAACTCCACCACAAGATTCCTATAGTTCTCAGGGGCGGCGGCGATCTCCTGCTCAAACTTGTAGTACGACTTGAGCTTACTATCGACCCGGTACTGGTTGACTTCCTCCAGCATGACGACTGTGTTGATCTCTTCTGACGGGCCACCGGACCGCGCACCAGCAACATGACCACCGTTATACGTCGTGTCATAGAGGCTTATTCACAGAGCTAGCCGACGCTGGCATCTGCGCAGGTCACAGCACCTTCGGCGGATGCCGCGAATAAGCCTCATACTCCGAGGCAAGATCGTTGCCGTAGCCCTTGACGTGTCCCTATACTGAATCTGACTGAAACCGGAACCTCTCGGCAACGTCGCCCAACATGTCCACCTCCAAACACACTGTCCACGCCTATCGTTGGTAACTTTTTGGCTAGTACTGGCGTTCACATGAGCCGGATACCTTTTACTCCGGTCCTCAGAGCCCGATCTTCATCCAGTCGGGGATCGCACCGGGGTCACGGGGGAAGACCTCCAGCTCCTTGGCGCAGTCCTCCGCCGTGTAGGGCGGGTCGAGGACCGGCTCGCGGTCGTAGTCAAAGTTGGAGATGAGCTTGTAGCCCTCGCTGCTCTTCATGGACAACGCCGCCCAGGTCCAGGTTCCACCACGGGGGTGGGCCATGAGCGCCCGCAGGCGCACGGCCTCACGGACCAGCTCAACGGGCATCTCGTTCTCGGCCCACTGGGCGCGGCGCAGAATGCCACGGGGCCTGAGCACGCGACTCGTCACGGCGGCGCGCGTCCCCACCCCCTCGACCTCCACCACGACCTCCTGGGCGTCTACGGACTGCATCCAGTTGCCCCAGTCGGTCGACATGTTCTGGAGCAGGACCATCTGGTCCTCCACCTGGCCACCCATCGGCCCATCCATCATGCCGCCCATAGGTCCGTCCATCGGTCCATCCATCATGGTCACAATCCTCTCCGCCCAACTGATTCCAGACCACGCGGTCTGATTCCCCCCGATTCTGCCCGACCCCGGCTGCACGCAACGAACCAACGACGACCGATGCGTCACAATCCGCCACCGGCAGACGCCAGGCGTGGTTTCCTCCAGGTTCCTCGGGCAGAATGACGTCACGACAGCAGTCACTCATTGACCATTCGTCTTCTTGGTCGTCCGCTCGTCACCGCATCACAAGGAGCACCGCGTGTCCAGTAACCAGCCCCGCCAGACCAAGGCCCAGCGCCGTGAGGCCGCGCGCCTCAAGGCCAAGGAGCTGCGCGAGGCTGAGGCCCGTCGCGCGCGCCGCAACACCATTGCCCGCCGCAGCTTCATCGGGGCTGCGGGCGCGAGCGTGGTCGGCGGGCTCGGCTACCTGGTCTACCTCGGCGTCGACGCCAAGAAGAAACCCAAGAACTCGAAGTTCCCCGCCCCGAGCGAGGGCCTGGCCACCGCGAAGGCGAACCAGAGCGGCATCCCCAAGCAGGTCCTCTCCGACGCCTCCTGGACCTACGGCGAGGGCGCCGCTCTCGACACTGTCGCCGCCTCGGTTCCCGTCCTCGACATCTACTTCGACTACTCCTGCTCTCACTGCGCCCAGTTCGAGGGCACCCACACCCAGGAGATCAACCAGCTCCTGAGCGACAAGAAGATCACCCTGGCCCTCCACCCCTGCAAGCTCCTCGGCCAGCAGTGGACCAGCGTCGTCATGAACGCGATGGGCGTGGTCCTCGACGAGGCCCCGGCCCAGTCCCTGAGCTTCCATGGCGCCGCCTTCGAGATCTTCTCCCAGGCCATTCAGACCAATGACCAGAGCAACATGACGGTGGAGGGCCTGGTCGCTGCCGCCACCAAGGTGAACGTCCCCAAGGAGGTCTCCGCCAAGTTCAAGGCCGCCGTCGACGCCGACAAGTACGGCAAGTGGGTCAAGCTCAGCGATGAGGCCTTCAAGGCCAGGAATCTGGAGGGCACCCCCACCGTCTTCTTCAAGGGCGAGAAGGTCGACCTGAGCAAGCTCCAGACGCGGACCTCCCTGACCGAGCTCGTCACCGGCTCCACCCCGACGGCGCAGCCCAGCCAGCAAGCATCTCAGCAGCCCAACCCGCAGCCGACTCAGCAGGGCTGATCCCACGCTGGGACCCGCCCCGGGGCGGCGGCCCTGTACAGGCCTCCTCCCGGCACCCACGGGCCCGGACGGCAACGAGCGCAGCCCGTCTCCCCCAGTTTCCTGCCCCGGGCCGGTCTGTGTCAGACTGTCCCACGCACCTGCGGCCGCCTGGCCGGCCGCGCGCCGCTTTAGCTCAGTTGGTAGAGCAGCTGTCTTGTAAACAGCAGGTCGTCGGTTCGAGTCCGACAAGCGGCTCCACTCATCGCCCGCAGCCGTCCGGGGCCCGGCCGCTCCTGTCGCAGCCCCACCCCACGACCCGGCCACGAGCGCACCACCGGGAGGGGACATGTCGGTGACCGCAGCACCAGCGGCGTCCTGCGCCCTCCACGACGCCGGCACCTGCCGCTCCTGCCCCCACCTATCTCTGCCGATGCCCGCCCAGCTGGCCGCCAAGCAGTCCCGTGTCGCCGCCCTCCTGGCCGAGCACGTCCCGGCCGACCTGTGGCAGGCGCCGGCCGCGAGCGCCCCCACCGGCTTCCGCAACAAGGCGAAGATGGCGGTGGCCGGAACCGCCGCCCACCCCACCCTGGGGATCCTCGATGGCGCCGGGTGCGGCGTCGACCTGCGCACCTGCCCACTGCACGTGCCGGCCATCGAGGCGGCCCTGCCGGTGCTGGCCGACCTCGTCACCGAGCTGGGCCTGCGCCCTTACGACGTGCCCGCGCGCCGCGGCGAGCTCAAGTACGTCCTGGTGACCGCCTCGCCCGACGACGACCTCATGGTGCGCTTCGTCCTGCGCTCCCGGCACTATCTGGAGCGGCTGCGCGCCGCCGTGGCGGACCTGCGCCGGCGTCTGCCACAGCTGGCGGTGGCCGCCGTCAACATCCAAAGCGTCCACCAGGCCGTCATCGAGGGGCCCGAGGAGATCGTCCTGACCGAGGAGGACCGCCTCCTCATGCGCCTGAGCTTGCCCTCACCGGAGCTCGGTGGCCGGGCCAGCCGGCGCACCGACGACGTCGAGCTGCCCCTCTACCTACCCACCCGTTCCTTCTTCCAGACCAACACGGCCGTGGCCGAGGCGCTCTACGCCACCGCTCGCGACTGGGCCGAGGAGGCCGAGCCTGCCCGGGTGTGGGACCTGTTCTGCGGCGTCGGCGGCTTCGCCCTGGCCCTGGCGGCACCCGGCCGCCGGGTGCTGGGGGTGGAGGTCTCGGCATCGGCCATTGACGGGGCGCGCGCGGCGGCCGACCTCATGGGCCTGGACCCGACCCTGGTGCGTTTCGAGGCCGGGGACGCCCGCGTCCTGGACCCGGCCGCCGGGGAGCGCGCCGGCGGGGCCCAGCGGCCGGACCTGCTCGTGGTCAACCCGCCCCGGCGCGGGATCGGGGATCAGCTGGCCACTCGGATCGAGGCCTCCGGCGTGGGACGGGTGCTCTACTCCTCCTGCAACCCGCGCACGCTGGCGGCGGACCTGGCGCACCTGCCCTCGCTGCGGGTGGTGCGCTCGCGTCTGTTCGACATGTTCCCGCACACCGATCACGCCGAGGTGCTCGTGGAACTGGTACGGGACTGAGCCGTGGCGCGAGTCAGGGACTACGGGGCTCTCCCAGTGCTGTCGCGAAAATCCCGACCCGCCGCGGTCGTACCTTACGCCGCGCGGTCGAGGGGTAGAGGGTACGACCGCGCGACCTACCCTACGATCCCGCGGACGGCTCATCGTGCTCTCGCGGGCGCAGCGGCCGGCTACTCGAGCTCGGCCAGGGCGGCGCGCACGTCGGCCAGGGCACTGTTGATGGCCTCGGCCTCGAAAGGGACCTCGAGGTCGCGCAGGCGCACGGCCAGGTCGGCCAGGTCCCGGGCCTCACCGAAGCCCTGCTCGGCCAGGGCGCGGGCGGTGGTCACGGAGTCGGCCTGCCCGGCACCGGTGGCTGCGGCCGCCTCGAGAACCTCCAGGATCGGGCCCTGGATGACGCCGAGGTCCTCGGCCACGACATCCAGCTCGCCTCCCACCAGCTCGCGACGCGCGTCAAGCAGGTCGACGCGCTGGGTGAGGTTGTCGGCGCCGTCACTCAGCGCCGAGCACAGCTCGGTGAGGCTGCCGACGGCGTCGTTGGCGTCGACCTCGTCCTGGCCCTCGAGGATCTGCAGGGCGAAGATCCCGGCGGCCAGGTTGTGCAGGCGGGCCAGGGCGACGCGGAAACTCACCGAGTCCAGGTCTCCACGCAGCGCCTCGATCTGGCTGTTCAGTGGGCGGAGCTGCTCGGAGCACTCCAGGACCAGGGCGTCGACCTGCTGGCAGCGTGCGGCGACGTCGTCGGCCTGCTCCCCGTGGCCCAGAGTCGTGACGTCAGCGCCGACGGCGCGCATGGCCTCACGCAGGGTGCCCAAGCGGGTCGAGAGGGCCTCGATCTCACCGGCCCGCTTGCCCAGGAGGTCGACGAGCCGCTGGCCCTCCTGGAGGATGCCGACCAGCCCGGCGGTCTCAGCCTCGATCCGGCCCATGGCGCCCAGGATCCGGGCCACGGGGCCCTCGGCCTGCGGGCTGTCGGGGATGCCGACGCCGTGGGCCAGCAGCTCGCCGACCTCGGCGACCAGCACCCGGCGGGTGAAGTCGATGGCGTCGGCGTAGCCCAGGGCCTGCAGCTCGGCCTGGAGAGCGGCCTGCCCGGCAGCGGCCACCTCCCGGCGGGTGGAGCCTGCCGCGGCGGAGGCCTCCTCGACGTCGCGAACCCGGGCGTAGGCGGCCTCGATGTCGTCGCGCAGGTCAGTGAGCATCGGTAGGGTGCGCACTGACAGGTAGCCGGAGCCGGAGGGCACGATCGTGGCGAAGACGCGGTAGTGGCCCTCATCGGAGGAGCGGTTGGTGATGTAGGCGCTGGCGGCCCGGCCCTCCTCGATGGCGTCCCAGATGGAGCGGAACAGGCCGGCGGGCATGTCCGCGTGCCGCACCACGTTGTGGGCCCGCCCCACCAGGGCGCCGCGTGGGTAACCGGACAGGCGCATGAAGGTGGAGTTGGCGCGGCGGATGCGCCCGTGGGAGTCCGTGGTGGAGAAGAAGAGCTCGTCGACGGCGAAGACGTGCTCGACAGGAGCTGCGGACTCGACCATGAGTGACCTTCCTTGGGGCGGTGCAGGCGCGCGGCGTCCGAACTGCGGCGGCTGCGGGGCGTTGTGGGACCTTGGTCGGAAGCCTACTCTTGACCGGCCTTCGAGGCGGCCGATCCCGGTGGGAGGACGAATCACAGTGGCCACGGCGCGATGGGGCTGTTTTCTGCCGATCGTGCGGTCGCGGGCGGAGGCCGCAGCGGGCCCGCCGGCGGCCGGCCGGGAATGACTCCCCATGAAGGGAGCGCGCCAAGGCCCTGACAGGGCTGGGCGGGCTCCCTAACCTGGCGTCATGACCCCACGTGATCCCATGATGAGCCCATCGGACTCCGAGCACTGCGGCCTGGCCCGCCGCCAGCTGCTGGCACTGAGCGCCCTGGTTCCCGCAGCAGTCGCGCTGCTGGGCGGCTGCTCCCTGGCATCGGGCACGCAGCTGACCTCCAAGGTGGCCCACGAGAAGGTCAGTCTCTCCGACGTCGCCTCCCAAGCGGCCAAGGCCGCCAGTGCCTGCGACCAGCTCGGGAGCAAGCTCCTGACCCACTACCTCAAGGAGGACCCGGCCACGACGGCGATGGCCTCCCCGCTCAGCCTCGCCCTCGTCCTGGCGATCCTGGCCGACGGCGCCACGGACGCCTCCACCCAGGGCTATGACGCGCTCCTGGGACTCTCGGGCCAGGACCGCGACCGGGCCTGGTCGGCCATCCAGAGCTCCCTGAACCGCTACGACGGCGAGCTCAAGGGCTTCGACCCGGACAAGGTCCCGGACAAGCCACTCATTCACCTAGCCAACCACGTCCTCATCGCCGATAAGAAGGACTTCAAGGTCAAGCAGGCCTACCTCGATGCGGTGCTGCGCTGGTTCTCCGCCGAGATCGAACAGGTCGGCGTGGACTCCATGAAGGAGAACCTTGACGCCTGGGCCTCGCGCAACACGGCCGGCCTTATCCCGAACAGCGGCATCAAGGTCACCCAGGACACGCGCCTGGTGGTGCAGAACGCGCTGCTCTTCGCGGCCCAGTGGGACTCCCCCTTCACGGCCGAGAGCACCCACCAGGAGGACTTCACGCTCGCCGGGGGCAAGACCGTCAAGGCCGACCTCATGCACGACACGCGCTCCATCCCCCACGCCACTGGGGAGGGCTGGGCGGCAGTGCGTCTGCACTACGCCAGCGGAGGGGACGGTAGGGACTCCGACCTCGCTCTCGACGTCGTCCTGCCCGACGCCGGTACCCTGCCGGGCGCCATGGACGCCGGGACGTGGGCGGAAGCATCGAAGGCCCTCGATAAGGCCGAGACCCGCGAGGTGGGACTGACCCTGCCCAAGCTGGACCTCGCCTCCGAACCCAAGGAGCTCCTCGACTTCCTTAAGGAGCAGGGGCTCAAGCCCGATGGCCTGGACAAGATCGCGCCCGAGCTCGGACTGACCCAGGTGGTCCAGCAGGTGCGCCTCATCCTGGATGAGGAGGGCACGGTCGCGGCCGCCCTGAGCGAGGCCGCGGGGGAAGCCATGGCGGCACCGGGGCCGCAGACCGAGCCGATCAAGTTCACGGTGGACCACCCCTACGTACTGCGGCTGCGGGACCTGACCAGCGGCACCGCCCTGCTCGAGGCCGCCATCATGGATCCCACCGTCAAAGAGATCGGCGACCCAGCCTAACCGAGCCCGCCAGCAGCCGGCCGGCCGGGGCGCTCTCGGTCCGAGACTCTCCACAGGCTAAGGCGCCCCACCTCGTCGGCCGAGGCTCCCCGCCCCGCCGACCGAGCCGTCCGCCCAGGCGCCCTCGGCCCAGCAGTCCGGCTGAAGCTCCCGCCCCACGACCCGAAGCACCCCACCCCACCGGTCCAGCCGTATCGCTCAGGCACCCCCAGTCACGGCACCCCACTGGCCGAGGCACGCCGCCGGATTCTTCCGGTCGGTGGGACGACTTGCCTCCCGGAGCGATTCCAGGCGGTAGGCTCCAGGGCTGACAAGAAGCCGTTACGGGACCAGCCCGTCTCGGCCCGCCGCCCCTTTTCAACCAGCAGGAGAACTCCTCATGACCGTCGAGCTCGTCACCACCTCCAGCCCGGAGATCGTCGAGGCCATGGAGCGCCTCATCCCCCAGCTCTCCCGCAGCGCCCCGGCGCTGAGCGCCGAGCAGTGCGAGGCCCTCATCGCTCAGGAGGGGGTCTTCCTCTTCGTCTTCCGACCCGAGGCTGAGGCCGGCCAGAGCGCTCCGATCCTGGGCATGCTCACCCTGGCGACCTTCACGATCCCCACGGGCCTGCGCGCCTGGGTGGAGGACGTCGTCGTCGACGGTGAGGCCCGCGGCCAGGGCGCCGGGCAGGCCCTCGTGGAGGCCGCCGTCGAGCATGCCGGGAAGCTGGGCGCGCGCACTGTGGACCTCACCTCCCGACCTTCGCGCGAGGCCGCCAACCGCCTCTACCGCCGCGCCGGCTTCAAGCTGCGGGAGACCAACGTCTACCGCTACGCCAAGGCCTGAGCAGCACACCCCGCGGCCCCTCAACGGCAGCCTTCTCTCCGCGGCTGGCAGCACCGCCGCTGGCACCAGTCACCGCCGCCATCACTTCGACAGAAACTTCATAAACGACCCGGAGCCGCGTCTTTTTTGAAGTTTCTGTCGATGTGTAGGAGCGCGAAGGCAGCGAACGGGACCGGCCTCCGTATGCCGTCACGCCAGCAGGGCGTCAATGAAGGCAGCCACGCTCGGGGTGGTGCGCCCGCCGGCGGCCTCGACGACCTCGCCCGGGGCGCCGGCCATCGCGCAGGGGACGTCGGCCCGCTCGAACATCGAGATGTCATTCCAGGAGTCGCCCACGGCGGCCACCTCACTGACCTCCACACCCTGCTCGGCCAGGAGCTCAGCGAGCCGGCCCAGGCCCGTTCCCTTGGACTCCCCCGCGGCCGTGACATCCACGAAGCCGGTCGAGCGGGTGCAGCTGATACCGTCCACCGTCTCCTCCAGGCCCCGGGCCAGCGCCGCAGCGGCCCGAGCATCCGGGATGTGCAGCGGCATCGACGTCACCCCCAGGCCCGCGACCTGCGACAGGGGCGCCGCGGTGAAGCGGTCCGGCGGCGTGCGCTGGTCAGTGGACAGGCCGATCGGGTCGTCCAGCACGTAGTCGCGCTCGAGGGTCGAAGCGAACACGGAGACGGGGGCCCGGGCGACATCGCCGACTGCCCACACAACCGCCCGCACCTGGTCGGCCTCAAGCGTCCGGGTGCGGTGCACCTGACCGACGGCGTCAATGACGGCCGTGCCCGTGGCGCACACGGCATAGTCGTAGTCCAGGCCGATGGACGTCGAGGCCCGAGCCACCTCGACGGCGTGCTGCACCAGCCGCACCGAACGCCCCGTGGCCAGCACCAGGAGATTGCCGGCCGCCCGCCAGCGCACGAGGGCCTCGGCGTCGGCCTGCCCGACGACGTGGTGGAAGACGAGGGTGCCGTCGAGATCCGTGGCGAGCAGGCGCATGCCGGCGAGCATAGCCCGCGCCGCCCGCGCCCGCCGCGCGCGTCAGTGCACCAATGCCGCAACACTTCGACCGAATCTTCAAAATAGACCCGGAGCCGCGTCGTTTGTGAAGTTTTGGTCGAAGTGTGTGGGGTTTAGAGCGTCGGTCGCCCCATGAGGGAGTCGATGAGGTCGGCGAGGCTGGAGACCGTGCCGTCGCACTGGGCCACCACCTCCGGCGGCGACCAGGGCAGGGCGTAGGAGTGGTCGGCGGCGGCGTGCATGGAGATGTCATTCCAGGAGTCCCCGATCGACCAGGTCTCCACCGGCTCCAGCGGGCCCGAGCCGACGCCGAGCCCCACCGAGCCGCCAGCCGCCGCCTCGCTGGCCACACCCGTCGTAGCCTCCCCGGCCCCGCCGGCTACTCCCGTCCCGAACGCGCCCTCCCCGGACACCTCCCCGACGGACGGCTCAGCCAGGCTCGCCACCAGCTGCCTGAGGCCCGCCCCCTTGGAGGCCGAGGCCGGCACGACGTCAATGAAGTCCTGGTTGCGGAAGCCCACCGCCTGCCCCTCCCAGCGCCGGTGCAGGTAGGTCTCGGTGCGTGCGGCCATCTCCGGGTCGGTGAAGCGCATCGGCACCCCGATGACCTCGCGCCCGTCCAGCTCTCGCCGGGTGGCCGGCCGGAACAGCGTCAGCAGCTCGGAGCCGGAGCCGATCGTGTCGTAGACGAGCAGGTCCTCGTCCAGCCCGGTGGTGAAGACGGTGACTCCCGGCGCCCCTTCGACGAAGTCGAGGATGTCCTCGACGACGCCAGCCGGCAGGGCCGTCGAGTAACGCACCCGGATGTCCTCGTCCACGATAGCGGCCCCCGTGTAGAGGATGGCGTTGTCGAACTCCAGGCCCATGGGCACCACGACGTGCTCCAGCGCCGAGACCGACCTGCCGGTGTTGATGACCAGGAGGTTGCCGGCCGCCCGCCATCGGGCCATGGCCTCGCGGTCACGCAGCGAGATCGTCCCGTTGAAGACGATGGTGCCGTCCAGGTCGGTGGAGATGAGCCTGCGTGGCATGGGAGTCCTTTCCGTTCAGGTTCTGCCGGTCTCCAGCCGCCTCAGAGCGGCCCGCGAGCCGCCCGGGAGTCGCTAGGAGCCGTCAGCAGCCTTATTCTCCTCATTCTTCGCAGCAGCGTCAGCGGACTCGTCAGCCTCGTGACCCGCGCTCTCCTGGCGGGCCTTCTTCTCCGCCTTGCGGGCCTTCTTGGCCTGCTTCTTGTCCTCGCGCTCCTGGCGCTCACGGGCCCACTGGACATAGTCCTGCAGGAGGCTGCGCGAGTCGGGGGTGAGGATCCTGTTGTCCTCGAGCAGCCCCTCGGCGCGCAGGGTCATGAACCGCAGGTACTCGGGGTTGCGGGTGAGCCCCCACTGGCGCTTGGCCTCCTCCAGGTCGGAGACGTCGCGGCGCACCTGGCGCTCGATCATGGCGCGCCCGCCCATGAGGAAAATGGCCACGAGCAGGGCCAGGATCGAGCCGATCCCCCGGGTGAAGGGGTAGAGGACGCAGGCGATGACCATGAGCCAGGTGACGTACTTGCCCATGGAGTGGGTGTACCCGCGCCAGCGGCCGTCGTCCCCGGTGGCCCAGGCACGGAGCTTGGCACGCCCGTCAGGATCCCCGCCGTTGAACCAGTCGCGCACCCGGGCACCCAGGGTCCTTCCGGCGTCGGTCTTGCTGTTCTCACTCATGCTGGTCGCCTTCCAGGATCGTGGTGATGAGCTCGGCCATGGAGCCCGCGGTCGTCTCGCATGCGGCCGTCACCTCCGGTGGGGACCAGGGCAGGGCGACGGCGTGGTCGGCGACGGCGTGCATGTCCAGGTCGTTCCAGGAGTCGCCGATGGTCCAGACCTCGATGCTCTGTCCCGCCAGGGGCCCGTCCAGGAGGGCTCGCAGGCCCGTACCCTTGGTGGCGCCGGCGGGCACGACGTCGAGGAACTCCTGATTGCGGTGACAGTCCAGGACGCCCTCCCAGCGCTGGCTGAGGTCTTGGTGGAGGCGCTCACGTAGGGCGTCGTCGGTGACGCGCAGGGGCACGCCGATAAAGCGGTGGGAGTCCATCTCCTCCAGGGTCAGGTGCTCGAAGACCGCGAGGATGGAGGAGATCTCCTCGTTGTTGTCGGCCAGGATGTAGTCGGTCTCGATGGTGGTGGCGTAGGTGGTCACCCCCGGCAGGTCGACGGTGCGGGCGGCCACGTCGCGGGCGACGCCGTCGGGCAGGAAGCGGGCGGAGAGGACCTGGTAGTCGCCGTCGATGAGGACCGCCCCGGTGAAGACGACGCCGTAGTCGAAGTCGACGCCCAGGGGCGCCAGGACGTCGCGGGTGGCGAAGGAGGACTTGCCGGTGTCGACGGCCAGGAGGTTGCCGGCGGCCCGCCAGCGGGCCATGGCCTCGCGGTCGGCCGGGGAGACGGTGCGGTCGAAGACGATGGTGGCGTCCAGGTCGGTGACGAGGAGTCGGGTCACGCGGGTTCCTTGCTGCAGGGGGGCGGAGGGCGCTGGCAGTCGGGGGGAGGCGGAGAGTCAGGAGAAGGCGTCGGACGGTCGCGACGGAGCACTGGTGGTGTGCCAGGAGATCCGGCGGGAGCCCCGAGCATTCTACCGAGCGCATGGAGCGGGGAGGGAACCGGAGGCGAGTCCTCTGGCGCCCTCCCCGCTCGGATATGGCAAGCGGATGCCGTCGTCAGACTCCCAGGAAGCCAGTCCAGCGGCCCAGGATGCCGAAGGCGAACATGCCCAGGATGATCCACAGGGCGTTGACCTTCTTGTTGAGCAGCCACATGCACAGGAAGGTCAGGCCCAGCGCCGCAAGGCCGGGCAACAACTGATCGAGGATACTCTGGACAGTCGTTACCTTGACGATCTGGGTGTCGGGGTCGGCCACCTTGGAGACCACGGTCGGGAACTTGATGGTGGTCCACTTGGAGACCAGGGCGCCCATGACGAACAGACCCATGATGGCGGCCATCTGGGTGATCTTCTTGAGCTGGCCGCCACCGACCTCGGTGACCATCTCGGTCCCGCGCTCGTAGCCGAACCTCAGGCCGTACCAGCGGGTGAGAACGCGCAGGAGGTTGATGCCAACGAAGAACAGCAGCGGGCCCACGATCGAGCCGTTGACGGCCAAGGAGGCGCCCAGCGCCGCCAGGACGGGGCGAGCGGTCCCCCAGAAGATGGGATCGCCGACGCCGGCCAGTGGCCCCATGAGACCGACCTTGACCGAGGTGATGGTCTCCTCGGAGATCTCCTCGCCTTTGGACTTCTGCTCCTCCATGGCGGCGGTGACGCCGAAGACGGCCGAGGAGACCCAGGGGTGGGTGTTGTAGAACTCCAGGTGCCGCTTGAGCGCGGCGGCCTGGGCGCTCTTGTCGTCGCGGTAGAACTTCCGGATGGCGGGCATGAGCGTGTAGCAGAAGCCCATGGCCTGCATGCGCTCAAAGTTGAAGGATCCGAGCAGGAAGGTGGAGCGCCAGTACATCCGCATGAGATCGCGGTTGTTGAGCATCTTCTCCGAGGTGGCCGGAGCGGTTTCAGTGGTCATGAGAGTCTTCCTTCTTCCAGCTCAGTCGAGCTCGTCGTCGAGGTCGTCGTCCAGGTCGCTGCTGGAGCCGCCGCCGGCAGCGGGGGAGGCGGCGGCGGGCAGACGCACGGAGTCGTGGAACTCGGGGTTGAGCTGGACGTAGATGACGGCCAGGCAGGCCCCCAAAATGCCCAGCGCCACAAGGGTGGCGCCGTTGGGAGCGAGGTCGATGACCCACTTGTCGATGCCCTTGCTGTGGTCACTGACCGAGGCCGAGCCGCCAACGGTGGTGGCGAAGGTGGCGAAGATGAAGCCTAGGAAGAAGAAGGGCATGAGCTTGCGGGCCTTCATCATGTTGATGACCATGGCATACCCGACGACGACGATGAAGCCTCCGGCGATGCCCAGGCCCTCGGTGATGACCTTCGGAATGGCGTCGAGGGCATGCTTGACCGTGTCGCCCGAGGCCAGTGCGGCAACCACTGCGGTCGGGATGGCCACCCGCAGCCCCTGGAGGCCCAGGGCCGTGAAGTGCATGATGGCAATACCCTGGTAGTTGGCCTGCTCGGCGAAGCGGTCCGCCTGATGGGCGAAGAAGATGGCGATCGTTCGCACGAAGATCGTCAAGGCCTGGCCGGCGACAGCCAGCGGGACGGCCACACCGATGGCGGCCGCGATGGCGCTCTTGGTGGAGGAGGCGTCACCGACCGAGGCAACGGCGATGATGGTGGAGACGGTGGACGCCAGGGCGGAGTCGGGGGCCATGGCGGCGCCGACGTTCATCCAGCCCAGGGCGAGCAGCTCCAGAGAGCCGCCGACCATGATGCCGACGGTGGGGCTGCCCAGGGCGATACCGGTCAGGGTGCAGGCGACGAGCGGGCGGTGGAACTGCCGCTCGTCCAGGACGCTGGCCATGCCCGCGACGAACGCCACGAGCGTGACCAGAATGATCTGGATCAGATTGATGTCATGCACAGTATGTCTCTCTCATGTGAGGGTTGACAGCACACTCCAACTGAGCCCGCCACCGAACGGCGACGGGATGGAGGTGTCTGAGGGAGGTCTGGGGACGGAGCCGTGTCCTTAGAGCAGGCCCTTCTCCTTGAGGGCCCCCATGAGGTCGGAGCTCGCGGTGGAGGGCACCTGTTGGATGTACTGCTTGATGCCGCGGGAGTCGATCTCCTTGAAGGCCTCGACGTCGGCGGGGCTGGCGTAGACGGCCTGGGAGACCTGGCTGGTGCCCTGCTTGAAGGTCATGCCGCCGACGTTGACCTCCTTGGCGTCCACACCCAGGTCGAGCAGACGCACGATGTCGGCCGGGGTCTCGACGACGATGACGGCCTTGAGGTTCTCGTACTTGGGGTTCTTGTAGACGCGGGCGGCCTTCTCCACGCCCAGCACGTGGACCTTCACCTTGCCGCCGCCGGTCTGCAGCATGAGGGTCTTGCGCAGCTCGTCGTTGGCGGCGCCGTCGGAGACGGCGAGGATGGCCTCGGCGCCCAGGGATCCGGCCCAGTTGTTGGCGACCTGTCCGTGGACCAGGCGGGAATCAATACGCAGGAGCTTGACGTCCATCAGAGCTCGTCTCCTTCATCATCGGAAGTGGTGGTGGGGGCAGGGGTGAAGACTTCGGAGAGGACCTTGACGCCGTCGACGGCGGAGGCGCGAGCGGCCTCCACGAGCTCGGCGAGACCGGCGCCGGTAAGACGACGGGACAGGACCTCGATGACCATGGGCAGGTTGACGCCGGTGACGACGTCGGCGTCGTCGCGTCCCGCTGCGAACCGGGCGGCGGCGTTGTAGGGGCTGCCGCCGAAGAGGTCGACGAGGATGAGGTACTCCTGGCTGGAGGAGTCCTCGACCGCGGCGGCGTACTTCGCCAGCAGGTCGTCGGGACCCTCGGAGGGCTCGAAGGTGACAGCGACGACGTCGTCACTGGGACCGACGATCATCGATGAGGAGGCGACAAGACCTTCAGCCAAGTGTCCGTGCGCGGCTATGACCAGGCAGACCATGGGCGGGGGACCTTTCCCATCCGGGCTGCCGCCAAAGGTGCGTATGGCCTGGGCAACAGCAACGTGTGTGACATGGCGACGATAAGAAGGATCAGGGTGATCGCCACCACTAAGTCGCCCACCACTTTCACACAGAAGCGCACAAAACCAACGATGGTAACGCGCGTTACCCGCACGTCACCGGACGTTTTCGCTGCAAGTATGCGTTTTATTCACATCAATCCCGAACAAGGGGCGCCTAAGGTGCCACATTGTGTTGTACCTCACATCGCAGGACAATAGTCCTAGTCTCCTGCGGGGCCTCACGCCCGGGGCACGTTGCACTCGAGCTCGGCCAGCCAGGCGGTCGCGGCGGCGTCGGAGGGCATGCGCCAGTCGCCGCGGGGGGACAGCGAGCCGCCGGCGACCACCTTGGGCCCGTTGGGTAGGGTGGAGCGCTTGAACTGGTTGGTGAAGAAGCGCCGGTGGAACAGCTCGAGCCAGCGCCGGATCTCGGGAAGGTCGTAGGCCACCTTCTCCGCCTGCGGCAGCCCCTCGGGCCAGTCCCCGCTCTGCGCGTCCGCCCACGCCTGGTGCGCCAGGAAGGCAATGCGGCTGGGCCGTGAGCCGCGGCGCAGCACGTGCCACAGGGTGAAGTCCTGCAGGGCGTAGGGGCCGATCTTGGCCTGGGTGGACTGGATGGCGCCGCCGGCCTCGGCCGGGACCAGCTCGGGGCTGATCTCGGTGTCCAGGATGGACAGCAGCGTGCGCCCGACGGCGTCGTCGAACAGCCCCTCGGCGACCACCCAGCGGATGAGGTGCTGGATGAGGGTCTTGGGGATGCCGGCGTTGACGCCGTAGTGGGCCATCTGGTCGCCCACCCCGAAGGTGCACCAGCCCAGGGCGAGCTCGGAGAGGTCCCCGGTGCCCAGGACGATGCCGCCGCGGTGGTTGGCGATACGGAACAGGAAGTCGGTGCGCAGGCCCGCCTGGACGTTCTCGAAGGTGACGTCGTAGAGCTCGCGCTCGCTCACCCCCTCGGGCAGGGCCCCGGTGCGGGCGTACTCGCCGTAGGGGTGGCCCATCTCGGTGAGCATCTGGGTGGCGGTGGCCCGGATGTCGAGCTCCTCGAAGGTGCAGCCCAGGCCGACGGCGAGGTCCTCGGCGTTGCGGCGTGTGCCGGCGCTCGTGGCGAAGCCGGGCATGGTGATGGCGTGGATGTCCGAGCGGGGCCGGCCCAGGAGGTCCATGGCGCGGGCGGCGACGATGAGGGCGTGGGTGGAGTCCAGGCCGCCGCTGACACCGATGACGATCTTGGGGTTGCCGATGGCCCCCAGGCGCTGGACGAGGGCGGCCACCTGGATGTTGTAGGCCTCGTAGCAGTCCTGGGCGAGCCGGGCGGGGTCGTCGGGCACGAAGGGGAAGCGGTCCACGCGGCGGCGCAGGCCGATGTCCGTACGCGGGGCCGCCAGGTCGGCGGCGCCGATGCGGATGCGTCGGAAGGCCGCCGGGTCGGTGAAGGTGGTGGCCGCGGCAGGCGAGCCGGCGACCGGGGCGCTCAGGGTGCGGGCGTTGTCGGTGAAGGTCCCCTGGCGCAGGCGCTCGGCGCGCAGGCCCTCAATGTCGACGTCGACGACGGTGGCGCGCGGACCGTCGGGGAAGCGCTCGGTGGAGCCGAGCAGCTCGCCGTTCTCGTAGACGAGGGTCTGGCCGTCCCAGGCCAGGTCCGTGGAGGACTCGCCCTGCCCGGCGGCAGCGTAGACGTAGGCGGCCAGCCCTCGGGCCGACGAGGAGCGGGCCAACAGCTCACGGTCCTCGGCCCGCCCCACCGTGATGGGCGAGCCAGAGAGGTTGACCAGGACCGTCGCCCCGGCCAGCGCCGCCACGGCGGAGGGCGGAACAGGCACCCACATGTCCTCGCAGACCTCGACGTGGAAGGTCAGGCCGGCGACGTCGTCGACCTTGAACAGGAGGTTCGCCCCGAAGGGGACCCGGGCGACCGGCTCGGTACCGCCGGCGCTCTCGGTGCTGCCGGAACCGCCGCGCACGCCGGGCAGCTCGATGCTCTCCACCCCGGCGGGTAGGGCGTCGCCGGGGGCGAAGTGCCGTTTCTCGTAGAACTCCCGGTAGGTGGGCAGGTAGGACTTGGGGGCGACGCCGCGCACCCGTCCGCCCTGGATGACCAGGGCGCAGTTGTAGAGGCGGTCGCCCAGGCGCAGGGGGGCGCCGACGACGAGGGCGGGCAGGAGGTCGGCGCTGGCGGCGCGCAGGGTCTCGATGGCGGTGAGCACGTCGGACAGCAGGACGTCGGACAGGAGGAGGTCGTCGATGGCGTAGCCGGTCAGGCACAGCTCGGGGAAGGCGGCCAGGCAGACGCCGTCGTCGGCCAGGGTGCGGGCCTGCTCGATGATGGCGGCGGCGTTGGCGGCCGGGTCGACCGGCACCACCGGCAGGGTGACGGCGGCGACGCGGGCGAAGCCCTGGTCGTAGGCGGAGAAGAACTCGATGTCGGCCGCTGGAGCAGTCACGGCGGCGTCGGCGTCATTGGCGTCATTCACGGTATTGGTCACGGCTTGATCCTCCCATCGACGGCGCCTTCCCGCGAGACCGCCGCCCTCATTTCGCGACCGGGGCACTCGATGCGTGCGGGAGCAGCAGCTCTGCCCCCGCACGCATCGATGACCCCCACTCAGCAGCACGCTGCGCCCACCAGGTCACCCGTGGAACCGAGGGCGACGAGGTGGGCGCAGCCCATCACTCACGCGTGGACCCGAGGCGCCGCCTGGAACCGGTGGCGGCAGGGACGGGCATGCGTCAGGAGAAAGCGAGTGACGGAGAGACGGCAGGAGAGAAGCATTGAGGAGAGCGAAGAGACAGCCATCACCTTTCTTTCTACGAGGTCGAAGACGTCGACGTCCTCGGCCGATGTGGTAGTCGTGAGTCTGGTAGGGGTCGTGTTACCAGGGCGCTAAAGGTCTCTGGAGGACTGTGACGGCCCGGGCCAGCCGGCTCGGACCCGCCCGGGCAGGCTGAGAACAGTCAGTACTGGCAGTACTGGGCGGGGGCGGGCTCGTCGAGCATGAGGCACCATGCCGCGACGTAGGCCAGGCACATGGGGCCGGGCAGGAAGCTGGCCAGGATCACCCCGACGCGCACCGCACTCACGGGCATGCTCCAGGCCTCGGCCAGACCCCCGCAGACGCCGCCGAGAATGCGGTGCTCACGCGAGCGCCGGGGCAGGGAGTCGCGGAAACGGAGGAACTCGCCCGAACGGCTGGAGGAGGCGCCCCCACCCTCGAAGCGGGCGGACTGGCTGAACTGACCGGGGTACTGCTGCTGCGTCATGGCAACAAGTCTGGGTGCTGGGGTCTGCCGTCCGCTATCGGGGAGCACCCTGAGAAGTCCCCGATGTTGATCGGGACTCACCCCTGACTGCTTGCTCAGCATCAAAGGTCCGCGTAGTTTATTACCGGCGCTAACGCGCGTTATCGGATCGGCGTAGGAGACGGGCAGCAGCCCCTGAGCATCGCACCGCCCCGCAACGGCGCCCCCCGCCCGTTCACGCCGAGCCCGTTTCCCGGAGGACAGCACATGAGTCGGACCGTCCGAGTACTCAGCGCCCTGACCGCCTTCTGCCTGCTGGCAGCCGGCTCTACGCTGGCCTCCATGCCCGCAGCCGCCTCCGGCCAGGCCCAACCGGTCTCCCTCTCCCCGACCGCACCGGCGCCGCCGAAGGCCGACCAATCCGGCGAGCGGTGGCGTCCGCAGACCCATTACACCCCCCGGAAGAACTGGATGAACGACCCCAACGGACTCGTCTACTACGACGGCGAGTACCACATGTTCTACCAGTACAACCCCGAGGGCTCGGACTGGGGCAACATGTCCTGGGGCCACGCCGTCTCCAAGGACCTGGTCCACTGGCAGGAGCTGGGCGTGGCGATCCCGCACACCTCGCAGTACGGGGTGTTCTCCGGCTCGGCGGTCATTGACACCAAGAACACCTCCGGCCTGGGCAGCCCGGACAACCCGGCCATGGTCGCGGTGTGGACGCGGGCCGACGTCGGCGGCAACCAGTCCCAGTCCCTGGCCTACTCCACGGACAAGGGCCGCACCTGGAACCTGTACAACAACGGGGATCCGGTCCTGGACATCGGCTCCCACGAGTTCCGCGACCCCAAGGTCTTCTGGGACGAGACCTCCGGGCGCTGGACCATGGTGGTCTCCCACGCCACTGAGCACCGCGTCTCCTTCTATTCCTCCCCCGACCTCATCCACTGGACCGAGCAGTCCAGCTTCGGCGGGGAGGGCATCACCTCGGCGGTGTGGGAGTGCCCGGACTTCTTCCCGCTGCCGGTCGACGGCAGCTCCAAGGAGACCAAGTGGGTCCTCGTGGTCACGGTGGCCGACTCCGCCCAGTACTTCGTGGGCAGCTGGGACGGCTCTACCTTCACCCCTGACGAGATCCCCCACTACACCGGCGAGGAGGGCACGACCCTGGCCGACTTCGAGAACGGCTACGCCGGTTGGAAGGCCGACGGCGCCGCCTTCGGCTCGGGCCCGGCCACCGGTGACCTGCCCGGGCACCAGGGCAAGGCCTACGTGGACTCCTTCGGCAGCGGCGACGCCGACACCGGCACGCTGACCTCGGATGAGTTCACCGTCTCCTCGTCCTACATCAACCTGCGCACCGCCGGCGGCAAGCACCCCTACAACCCCAAGGCCACCGGTGACAACGGCGGCGGCCGGCTCCTGGCCGGCTTCGACGGCTCCTGGGACGGCTGGACCGTGGAGGGCAGCGCCTTCGGGGCCACGCCCCCTCAGGGCGCCACCCCCGGCCAGCAGCCGCTGGTCAACCACTCCAGCGCCGGGCTGCTCAACACCTACCTGGACGTCAGCAACGGGCAGGGCTCGGATGCCACCACCGGCACCGCGACCTCACCGACCTTCACCATCGACTCCGCCTACCTCAACCTCCTCATGGGCGGCGGCAACAACCCGCGCCCCAAGGGCGACGCCGAGGGAGGCTCGGGAGTGAGCGTCGTCGAGCTCGTTGTCGACGGCAAGGTGGTGCGCTCGGCCACCGGCCGCAACCTGGAGGAGCTCAACTGGCAGAGCTGGGACGTCAGCGACCTCAAGGGCAAGTCCGCCCAGATCGTCGTCACCGACACGGCCACCGGCCCCTGGGGGCACATCCTCCTGGACGAGGTGCGCGCCTCGGACAAGAAGGCCTCCCCCATCGCGGACAACACCTCGGTCAACCTCGTCGTCGACGGCAAGGTCGTCGCCTCCGCCACCGGCAACAACTCCGGGACCCTGGAGTGGACGAGCATGGACGTGACGGCCTACAAGGGCCGCAAGGCCCGCCTGGTCATTGAGGACCGCAACGGCAACGCCGAGGACTGGGGCCACCTCATGGTCGACCAGATCCTCCAGTCGGACACGAAGGCCTTCTCCGGGGCCGACGTCGTCCCGCGCCTGGACTACGGCAAGGACTACTACGCGGCCGTCACCTGGAACAATGTCCCCAACGGCAAGCGCTACCAGGTGGGTTGGATGAGCAACTGGGCCTACGTGCGCGACCTGCCCACCACCACCTGGCGCACCGCCATGTCCACGGTGCGCGAGATGGGGCTGACCCGGGTGGGCGGCAAGCTGCGCCTGACCGCCCAGCCCGTCACCGCCCTGGAGTCCCTGCGCACGGGGCAGGAGCTCACTCGGACGAATACCGACATCCCGGTGGGCGAGACCTCCCTGGGGCAGACCGCCCAGGGCACCTCCCTGGACATCAGCGTCGACCTGAAACCCGGCGCCTCCTCCTTCGCCGGCCTCAAGGTCCTCGACAACGGCGAGCAGTACACGCTCATCGGCTACGACTCCAAGGCCAAGCAGCTCGTCGTGGACCGCACCCACTCCGGGGTCACCGACTTCTCCCCGAAGTTCCCGGGCCGTTCCACCGCGCCGCTGTCACCGGACAGCAAGGGACAGGTCCACCTGCACATCGTCGTCGACGCCCACTCCGTGGAGGTCTTCGCGGCCGACGGCACCCCCGTCATCACCGAGACCGTCTACCCCGGACAGGACGCCACGGGGGTCTCGCTCTACGCCGAGGGCGGCACGGCGCACCTGGACTCCCTGAGCCTGTGGCACCTGGGGTCCGTTCAGGATAAGGGCGCCCCAGCCGAGGGTCCCGACTCCCCCGAGCCCGGCAAGCCCGCCGTCCAGGAGCCGGCCCGCGGCCAGGCGAAGGCGGCGTCGGCGTCGGCAAGCCCCACTGCCGCAACTGCAGGCAGGAGTGCTTCGGCCCGGTTCCCGCTGGCCCGCACCGGTACGTCCCTGGCTCTCGGCGCCTTGGGGGCGGCCGCCGCCGCGACCGGCGCCTACGCGCTGCGCCTGCGCCGTCGGCGCTCCTGAGCACTCCGCCCCTCACGGCCGGGGACCTTCGACGCCGTCGGGGACCGGACCGGAGAGGCGGTGTGACGCGCCGTCAGGCCGAGGAACGACGGATGATTGTGCCCGGCAGGAGCGTCTCAGCGGGCACCTCCTCGCCCTCCATGAGGGCCAGCAGGTGGGAGACGGCCACCTGGCCCATCTCCTCGAAGGGCAGCGCGACCGTCGTCAGTGCCGGATGGACCTGGTCGGCGATGAGCTCCTGGTCGTCGATCCCGATGACGGCCACGTCCTCACGCACCCTCAACCCCTGTTCACGGATCGCGGCATAGGCGCCCATTGCCATGCAGTCGTTGCCGCACACCAGCCCGGTCAGCCAGGGATCGTCCGTCAGGAGGCGGGAGGCGGCCGCGTACCCGTCCCGGGCGGTGCCGTGGCCGACGGCCACGTGCACGGTGCTCCAGGGGATACCGGCCTGCTCCAGGTAGGTCCGACAGCCGACGCGCCGTCCCGGGGCGGCCTCACCGTCGTTGGGGTCGAGCTCGATGACGCCGATGTCGCGGTGATGGCCCTCCAAGAGCGCCTGCGCGGCCAGGCGCCCCATCTGCTCCTCGTCAGGGCGCACGCAGGGAAGGCCGGAGACCGGGTCGATGCAGTGGACCAGGACGGTGGGGATCTCGCGGGCCTGCGCCGGCATGCGGACCCGGCAGTTCCAGCCGGTGGCGTAGATGATCCCCTCGACCCTGGACTTCAGCAGCGTCTCGAAGGCCTCGGCATCCACGCTGGCCTCCGTCGAGGTCGGCACGATGAACAGCGTGTAGCCGGCAGCCCGGACGGTGTCCTGGATCCCGCGGATCGTCGCGGCGGCAAAGGGACTGGTGACGATCTCGGAGACCAGGCCGATCAGGGAGGATCGGCGCGAGGCCAGAGCCCGCGCCCCACCGTGCGGGCGGTACCCGAGCTCGGCAGCCACCTGCTGGACGCGCTCACGGGTCTGCGGAGGGATACGAGCGCCGTCGCGGTTGTTGAGCACGAAGGACACGGTGGTGCGCGAGACGCCGGCCGCCTTGGCCACGTCCGCCATCGTGGTCCTGTAGGTGTCCCCCACCCGGTCTCCTCCCGGCCCCTCCGACTGCGCCGCCACCTGCACACCCCGTTGGGATCGGGCGCGTGCACCGCCTGGCGTCCTGACGGCAGTCTGCCAGGACGACGACGCAGCGCATAACCCTGAGCGCCGGCAGGCGGATCATGAGGCAGCGCACCCGGCCCCTGTGCGCCACGACACCCTCCGGCTAGGCTATTTCTCATGACGCCATCCCCCACTCCCAACTTCACGGTGCGCGCTGTCCTGTGGGACATGGACGGCACCCTCATGGACTCCCAGCCCTTCTGGGACGAGGCCTTCATCCACCACTGCCAGGCCCTGGGCGGCAACCCGCGCCCCGAACTCGTCGCCCAGATGACGGGGGCCTCGATCCGTCAGGCCCGCGAACTCATCGCCGCCACCGGCGCCACCCGCTCCTGGGACGACCCGGCCACGCAGGAGGTCTTCGAGGCGATCGCGCACGACGTCGAGGCCTCCGTGAGCGCAGCCCCTCCCCTGGTGCCCGGAGCACTGCGGATCACCTCGGCGCTCTCAGAGGTGGGGCTGGCCCAGGGAATCGTCTCGGCCTCACCGCGCCGGATCGTCGAGAAGGTGGCCTCCGCGCTCGGCGACGTCTTCGCCGTCCTGGTCACCGGTGACGACGGTGTCGGAGCCAAGCCCGATCCGCTGCCCTACGCCACGGCGGTCGAGCGCCTCGACCTGCGCCCTCAGGACTGCGTCGTCGTCGAGGACTCCCCCACAGGGGCGGCCTCGGCCCGGGGCAACGGGATCCACGTCGTGCAGATCGGGACGACCAAGCACTTCCCGGCCGACCCCGGCCTCGTCGTCGTCCCTGACCTGGCCTCAATCACCCCGCACCTGCTGCTGTGGGCGGAGCGCTGAACCGGACCGGCGCCAGGCGGGCACCAGCTCACGACCGACACCCACGGACAGGACCGGCTCGGGAACGAGAGGTTCCCGAGCCGGATGGGATGGATAGGGATGCTGGTGCGGATTCGTATGGTGCCGAGCCGGTGCGACGCGGCGCCTCCGGCTGTCAGGCAGCCTTGGGCCGCTGAGGAGTCTCCGGGGTCTCCTGGACCTCCCACCGGCTGCGCAGGCACTCGGTGTAGAGGCGGATCTCCGCCACCAGGTCGGTGGACAGGGCCTCCGCGGCGGCCGTCCCGGGCGTCGTCGAGCACAGCCACTGCAGCTGGAGGCCGTCGACGAGGGCGACCAGGCTGCGCGCCACGAGGCGCGAGGGCATCTGTGGGTCCACGAGCCCGGCGGTCTTGCCGGCCTCGAAGCTGGACTCGAAGCGCTCGACGGCGCTGTTGAGGTGGTTGGCCATCCACCGGTGCGCGGGGTGGTCGGCGTCGAGGACCGAGACCGCCGTCGCGGTGTAGATCGCCGTGAGGTCCCGGTGGGCGACGTTGCGCTCGAGCAGCTCGATGTAGCGCTCCAGCAGGGCCCAGGGGTTGCCGTCCAGGTCGGAGTCACCCGCGACGTCGAGGGTGTCCAGGTTGCCGACGGTGTCGACGGGGGCCTCGGCGGCGTCACCCTCGACGGCCGGGGACTCCACGAGAATGCTCAGGGCATCCTCGCGGTCACGACGCTCCAGCACCTTGCAGAAGAGCTCGTCCTTGGAGGAGAAGTGGTGCAGGAGTCCGGCCTTGGAAATGTCTGCCGCGTTGGCGATGTCGGCCAGGGAGGTGCCGGCATACCCGTGCTCTCCGAAGAGAACCACGGCTTCGTTGAGGATGCGTGCTCGCTTGTCCTCGCTGCCCGCTCGGGGGCGCCCGGGTCCGCGCCGCCTAGCCGGGGCAGCTTGGGGCGAAGTCGGGGTACTGACAGTGTTCATGGCCGAATCATGGCACCTTCCAGTAAGGGAATTGCAAGGCAGAAAGGCCTTCAACGGAATAATCCGCTCAAGTGTGACCTCCACGTGCCCTCCTCGTGACGTGAGTGACGACTTGGTCTCGGTTTTCACACAATTAACCAGCCCCTACCAGCACAGAGTTCCCCGACCACGCGGTCTGCTGGGGCTGCTGGGATTGCAGGCCACCACATCTTCCCGCTACCACCCAGAACGTCTTATGACTCCACCCAGGTTCATGCAGCAACACCATGATGGTCACAGTTGTGTAACATTTGCGAGATTCTTGTTTCCGGTTCAAATACATGCGTCGGCTCTCCCCAGAGCCTCCACCCCCCGGGGAGAGCCGAGGCCGAGCGAGCAGGATCGTCACCACCCCTCAGGAGACAGTGACGTTACCCGAGGTCGGCCCGGTGGCCGTCCCGCCGTTGGCCGTCACCACGGTGATGGAGGAGGACTCCGAGCCGGCGGTGATGGCGCCGTCGGAGGCGGTGGCATCCATGGTCAGGGCGAGGACGCCCCCGTTGGAGCCGGCCGTCCCCCAACGGTCCTCAGCCGCGGTGGCCAGGCCGCCGGTGGTGGTTAGCGTGCAGCCGGTCAGGGTCGCCTGGGAGGAGGTATTGGTGACGTAGAGGATCGGGACCTTGTGGGTGCACGTGAGGCTGACGCCGGTCATGGCCAGGGTGGAGACCTCCGTGGTGGCATCGGCGTCGGCGGCGTCGCCCGACATGGACTGGTAGAGCATGACGCCACCCTTGGTGGAGGCGCTCGTAAGCGTCGAGCTCGACACGGTGGCGTGGTTCTTGCCCTCAACGACGACGGCCTGGGAGGCGTTGGCCTGACCGGTCAGGCCACTGACGATGATCTGCCCGGTGGAGTAGAGGCACGGGGAACCGTCGCCGTTCGTGGTGAAGGTGTTGGTGCCGTCGACCGTGACGGTTCCCGAACCGCGGTCGGTGGCGAGCGCGGCGCAATGGGCACCCTGGGTCTCGATGGTCAGGTCGGATCCGGTGATGACGCCGGCGTAGGTGGCGTGCAGGCCGCGGGAGGACTCTCCGGTAGTGGCGATGGCGCAGCTGGTGACGGTGGCATTGGCGCTGCCGGTGGCGACGACGGCGTTGGCGCCCGAGGCGTCAGTGGTCAGGGTCGTCTCGCTGACGGTGACGCTCGACCCCTGGCCGACGACCACGACGGCGGAGTTGAGACCGTAGAAGCTGTAGGAGTCGTCGACACCGTGCTGGCCGCTGGAGGCGGCGTCTCCGGCCTTGGCAATCCTGGCATTGGTGATCGTCAGTCGCCCGCCGTTGACCACGAGGAAGACGGCCTGATCGGCGGTGGCCGACTCGAAGGTGCCGCCGTCGATGGTGGCGGTGGTGCCGTCGACAAGGTAGGCCCCGGAGAGGGTCACCTGCTTGTCTCCGATGGTGCCGCTCCAGGTGCCGGCGGACAGCGGTGTGTTGGAGGCGCTGGCCTCGTGGTACTCGGGGGAGGAGGCGGCCCGGGAGGCCGCGGCCAAGGCGGGCCCGGAGGACGAGCCGCCACCCCTTCCGGAGGACCCGGCGGCGATCGCCTCGCCGGAGGAGCCACAAGCCGCAACGAGACCGGCGGCTCCCAGGCCGAAGCCGGCCATGAGGAGACTGCGACGCCTCATAGTGAAGGAGATCCCCGAATCACAACCGCGCAGGGCGGCGTCGGCGGCCGCGGCGGCCTCTGCCGGGGTAATGGGGGTGGTGGGTGCGGACAGGGTCATGATGTGTCTCCTTGAATCAGCAGGGGCGGCGCGGCGAGCGCGGCGGCGTGGCACTCTCCCGCAGCACCGACGGTTGTCCATGTCGTGTGTCCGTGTTGCTGGGGGTTGCTGGGGGTTGCTGGGGGTTGCTGGGGTCGCCCAGGGGCGCCCGGGCTCCGTGTCTCCACTCTTGGGCCCCGGCCTGTCACTACGGCAGCACTCCCCCGTGACCACGCTGTGAACCCGGCCGAGTTCGGCACATACTGCACGAGGGCGGGGCACTACTGGGGAGGGCCGGAGGCACTCCACGTAGGTCAGGCTCTCTGTGTTGTCTCATGACTTCTGAGACAGGTGAGTGTCATGACTTCTGAGACACCGGTTGGGCGGCTTGCCGCGGGCCGTGCTACACACCACGCCTGACCAGTTCAGCCCCGGCCTCCGAGCTCCCATTGAGCGAGCGCCTCGCGTTCGTAGGGTAGCCCTCGCGTTCGTACCCTGAACCCCCGAACGCGAGGCATAAGGTACGAACGCGACGCCGGCCTACGCGGCCGACTTCGCCGCCAAGACACCACGGACTCGATCCCACCCTCCGCCCAGCGACCACTCCACGAGGGTGGGGTGCCACTGCACGAGCGTCGGGTGTACTCCATGGGGGTCGGGGGCTCGTGCAGTACGCACAACCCCCGGCCAGTAGATCCCCACCCTCGTGCACATTGGTCGACTCGGGGCGGGAAGGGGTCCGGGCCCGAAACTGGGCGTTGAGCCCCGGCCTCCGAGCTCCCATTGAGCGAGCGCCTCGCGTTCGTAGGGTAGCCCTCGCGTTCGTACCCTGAACCCCCGAACGCGAGGCATAAGGTACGAACGCGACGCCGGCCTACGCGGCCGACCCCGCCCCACAACCCCGCGAAGTCGATCCCGCCAGCAGCCCAGTGTCCACAGCGCTGACATGAACGAGCCTGCCGCCAAAGCATCCAGCGGAAATCGTTGGAATCCTGCGGTTCCTCCCCGGCATGCAGTGCCAATGCAGAGTTGATGTCAGCACCATGGACACCCACACCCGTCACGCCCCATCTCTTCGGCCCACCCTCGCCTCCAGGACCACTGCCTGCCCCGGGCTCCCGCCCGAGCGAGTGCCTCAGAAGCCACGACACTCAAACGTCTAGAAATGAGGGGACAGCACAGCAGGCCGGGCTCTCGCGCAGTGCGCACAACCCCCGGTCAAGTCTTTTGGTGTGGTGTAGATCGGGTTAGGGGTTGAGGGTGATGGTGTTGTGGTCGGGTAGGGCGTGCTGGTCGTGGTGGAGTGTGTGGGTGAGGTGTCTGAGGGAGGTCTCGGACAGGTAGCGGCGTTCGCCGTACTGCCATTCCTCGTGCTGCTCGAGCAGGACGGCACCGATCAGGCGGGTGACGGACTGCCGGTCGGGGAAGACTTGCACGACGTCGGTGCGGCGCTTGATCTCGCGGCCCAGACGCTCAATGGGGTTGTTGGACCAGATCTTGGGCCAGTGCTCCCTGGGGAAGGGTGCGAACGCGGTCAGGTCCGGCTCGGCGTCGGTGAGCATGTCAGCGACTTGCGGGAAGGAGGGGCGTAGGGAGTCGATGACGTGCTGGTACTGGGCGGTGACGGCCTCCCGGCTGGTCTGAGCGAAGATCGTGGAGATCAGGGCGCCCGCAGGCTTGGAGCGAGCCGAGCCCAGCCTGGAGGTGATGTTGCGGGCGAAGTGGACCCGACACCGCTGCCAGGCGGCGCCAGGCAGGATCGCCTTGACCGCGGCCCGGATACCTGGGTGGGCGTCACTAGTGACCAGCACGACGCCCTGGGGGTCCTGGTCGGTGGCGACCCTCAGTCCCCGCTCGCGCAGGGACCGCAGGAAGGAGGTCCAAAAGTCCGTGGTCTCAGCGTCGCCGAGCGCCATACCCAGGATCTCGCGACGTCCCTGGGCCGAGACCCCGGTGGCGACCACCAGGGCCTGAGAGACCACCCGGTGGCTGACCCTGACATCCACGTAGGTGGCATCGACGAACACGTAGGGGAACCAGGTGTGGTCCAACGGGCGGGTGAGGAACTCACCCACTGCCTCGTCGATGTCCTTGCAGATCCTTGAGACGGTGGATCTGGAGATACCCGACTCGTTGCCCAGGGCCTTGACCAGGTCGTCGACCTTGCGGGTCGAGACCCCTTCGATCCAGGCTGAGCAGATCACGGCGTACAGGGCCTTGTCGACCCGTTTGCGTGGGCAGAGCAGGGACGGGAAGAACGATCCCTGCCGCAGCTTGGGGATGGCCAGGTCCACCTCCCCGGCCGTGGTGGCCAGCTTCTTGGGGCGCTTGCCGTTTCGTCGGTTGGAGCGCGTGCTGGAGCGCTCATAGGGTTCTGCGCCGATCTGGGCGGTGGCCTCGGCGTCGATCAGGTCCTGCAAGCCGGCCTGGAGTAGACGACGGAAGACGTCATCATGGGCCAGGTCCGGGTCGGACAGGACTTCCTGAATCAGGACGGAGACGGCAGACTGGTCACTGGGCATCGTGGGAGTACCTCCTGGTGAATCTTGGTCGAAAATCCGGGTCCCACGATGCCCCCTCTACTGATCTCAGGCAGCCACACCGGCCAGGGAAGCCCCGCAGGAATTGCCACCACACTAAAAGACTCACCCCAACCCCCGACCAGTGGTTCCCCACCCTCGCGCAGTAAGCCCGCCCCGGGACCACAGATACGCATCATGTATGCATGTGCATGCAGGTATGATGCATTACACTTGCGCCATGACTGTTCTTGCCGGCCTGCTCGACCAGCTCGACCTCAGCGACCAGGAGCTCGCGGACGCGATGCGCGAGGCCACTGCCCGCACGTCGCAGGGCGGCGTCGGCCCGGTGTCCGCCGGCATGACCGACTTCCTGGCCCGAACCACCCCTCGCGGCCGCAGCAAGTCCACAGCCCGCACAGTGGAGCGCATCCTGTCCGATCGCACGTACGCCGAGCAGCTCACCGCCCAGCATGAGGCCGTCCAGGCGGCCTGCACGCTGGCGCGCTCTCTGAGCACCCGCCAGGTCGCCACCCTGCTCAGCCGGACAACGACGACGATCACCCGCGCGGCCGGGCGCACCCTCTACGCCTACCGCGAGGGGCGGTCGCTGAGGTTCCCCACGTGGCAGTTCCATGAGGGCTGCCCGATCCCGGGGCTGGCAACGGTGGTACCCGCCCTGCGCGAGGGGCTGACGCCGGCCACCATCGAGGCGCGGATGACGACGTCGGACCCCGAGCTGCTCGACGGGGCGACACCCACGCAGTGGTTGATCGCCGGCGGGGACCCGGCGGCGGTGGTCCAGCAGCTCTCGGATGCGGACCACCGGTGAGTCCCCGACCGAAGAATCCTTCGCAGCCGCCGTCGACGCTCCACACCCGCCCGGAGGACATCGTGACGGTGGAGCACGCCGAGCTCGCCCGCGTCGCCTTCGCGCACAGCCCTCATCCCCTGCCGTGGGGTGAGCTGCGGACCTGGGGGCCGCACCCGCGATGCCGCTGGGATCCGCACCCGCTGCCGACGGGGGAGCATCCGGAGCACGGGGTCCTGTACACCGCCGGCGACCTGCTCACGTGCGTGGCGGAGGTCTTCGCCGACACCCGCGTCATCGACACACGCAGCGATATACCTCTTCTGCAGGTCTGGGAGGCGACTCGTCCGCTGCGCCTGCTCGATCTCACCAGCACCTGGGCGCTGCGCAACGGAGCCTCGGTCAGCCTCGACAGCGCCCTGCGCTCGACGTGCCGGGCCTGGGCGCGAGCCATCCGGATTCAGCTGCCCGACGTCGACGGCCTGCGCGCCCGCTCGACGATGACCGGGGGCGAGATGACAGTGCTGTTCTCCCCCGCGCGCGACAGCCTGCCGACCCTGCCCCGGGACACCGCCCCACTGGCGGACGCCACGCTCTACGCCCTGCTGAAGACGCTCGCCCCCGACATCGGCTACGAGATCGTCTGAGCTACCGCAAAAGTCACCAACAGTTCCGCTCACGTTCTATTAGCGGGAATGTGTTCCAGCTCAGAACTAAGACTTCCTCGCACGACAATCAGAATTTCTGACAACACATCCAAAAGCAGCCTAATACCCTCGTCGTCAAAATACTCAACCGTCTTGTTGTTAAATCCGCGAGATTTCAGTGACTCGAAAAGAACTAGTCCTACAGGACTTCCTCTGCTGCCAATCCGCTTGCCAACGAATGATAAACTTTGCATGCGAGCCACAACGCCGCGCACTTCTGCCTCATCCATGCCATGATCAACGCAACTTTGAACCCACTCTTCCACATCAGAAGGCAGATCAACTTCTACGTGCCTCCCCATCTGCCAGACCTTCGAGATAACACCTTGATTATCAGGATACTTCCCTCTGCCGATCGAACTCAGGTTAGGGTTACCCGACCGTCGACAAACCGAGACAAAGGAGTTCTCTCGATGAAAATAGACCGTGAGACGAGCCTCACTCGCATTAGCATTTGCTTTAGAGACCGTCTCATCGAAGAGACGCTGCGCAACCACGTTGAGGGCGTCGCGAAGTTCGCCCTCCCACTGCTCTTGCTGCTCGCCAAGACGGTCAGCCTCCCGCAAGAGCTCTTCTCTTGTCGGCCGTACCCTAAGGGTGTGAATAAGCGATAAAATCACCCCCAGAACACCAAGAATAATGCAAATCCACCACAGTACTTCACTGCCAGGAAAACGACGAGAGCCGGAAAGACTGGGATAGAGGAGGACGATACTAGAGAATGTTGCCACAACTTCCCCGAAGTGACTTTTCAAGCGACGCCGAAACGTCAATGTCAGTATCTTGTCTTCAAGATCTCCCGACAACTCTTTCGCCACCTTCGGCATTCTCTCAGACGAGCAGAATATCAGGCGTAAGAAAGGGAAGTCTGTCGACGCGACACTTCTTCAGCAGCTTCACCCATCATGTTAAGCGCGCTTGAATAGACTACCTCCGCAAGCTCAGCAGCCCCCTGGGCACTATCCGCCTGGACAAGTAAGCTCACATAGATTGACCCTGCCGACGGAAGCAGTCGCACCTCATCATAATCGACATGGTCAACGGTCTCGGCTGCGCTTTTTAGAACACTACTGAGCAACTCGCACAGATGGTTCGCGCGAGCCTTATCATTCACCTTAAGGTAGGTTGCGGTCGAATACGTCTTCATCGGTGCTCCTGGGTTGGGGCGCGGTGGATCACCTTGTAGGAGCAGGTTACATGCTCCCACCGACATCTTGGGGAGGTTCAGCCCGCAGCATCGCGGCTGACGCCCGGAGATGAGCGCACACCAGACAGATCGGCGGATCTCCACGAATGCCTGCCTCGTGTGACCTTGGGCGCGCGGGGGCGCCTCCCGGTGGGTCGGTTGGGTGAGCGCCCCTACGATGGTCGTATGCGCCCTTCGCCCCCGCAGCCGCCGCGGCGCCCCTCCCGGACCGGCCGCGACTCGTCGTCGGCATCCGGAGGCCGTCGAGCGTCCGCCGGTCATCGGCGCAGCCCCGAGGGTCGGCGCTCCCCGCGCCGCCCGCTGGACGCACCCGATCCCGCCAGCCGGCGAGCACTCACCATCGCCCGCCGGGAGCGGCGGCGCCGGCGCTCCCGCAACCGGCTCCTCTACGGAACGACCTTCGTCGTAGCGCTGGCCCTGATCGTCGTCAGCCTGCGAGCCTGGGGACTCCACCCCGGTTTCGCCCTGCCGCTGGGCTCCTCCCCCAAGCCGTCGACGACGCCGTCGCAGGCCACCGCCGTGCCCTCCGCCCGGGCGTCCGCCAGCCGCGCGCCCTCGCCGTCTGCGTCGGCCGCTTCCTCCGCCTCACCGACGCCGTCAGCCTCGGCTCTCCCGTCCCCGCAGCTGGACTCCGAGGGCTTCGCGCACTCCGGCGCCGTCGGCAACGGCACCTGGACGATCGCGCCGGCCGTGCCCGTCTCCCGGCCCGCAGCCGCCACCGTCTACCGCTACGTGCTGCGGGTCGAGGGCGGCACGTATGTTGATGCCGCAGCGGCGGCCCCCATCGTGGAACGCATCCTCAATGACGAGCGTGGCTGGCCCACGGCGCAGAACACGTCCTTCCAGCCGGTCGCCGACCCCGCGAGCGCGGACTTCACCTTCAACATCGCCACGCCACCCAGCGCCGACGCCCTGTGCTCGCCGCTGGACACCGGCGGCATGTGGAGCTGTCGCAACGGGGACAATGTGGTCATCAACTCCGACCGGTGGAACTGGGGCGCCGTCACCTATCCCGACGTCGACTCCTACCGCACTTACGTCACCAACCACGAGGTGGGCCACTTTCTCGGCCACGAGCACGAGTTCTGCGCCGGAGCCGGTCTCAAGGCCCCGCTCATGGCCCAGCAGAGCCATGACCTGGCCGGCGGCTGCGTGTACAACGCCTGGCCCACCCAGGACAACCAGCCCGGCTGAGGCCCACGACGACGCCGGCAGCGTGTGCTGGCAGCACAGAGGGGGCGGGCCCACCACTCAGGTGGGCCCGCCCCTCATCGCTGGCGCCTGTCACTGACCTGTCGCTGACCTGTCACTGCCTCGGCACGGCCTCGGCACGGCCTCGGCTTCAGTCGGCCGCCTCAGCCGGGTTCCGAGCTCAGGCCGGCGACGCCGCCGAGGAGGCCGACGGCAGGTGCGCCTCGCCCTCGGCCCGCAGCGTGAGCCCGTCGGAGCCATCGACCTTGTCGACGACGACCCTCTGGCCGTCGAGGACCTCCCCGGCCAGCAGCATGCGGGCCAGGCGGTCGCCGATCTCGCGCTGGACGAGGCGGCGCAGCGGCCGGGCCCCGTAGGCGGGGTCGTAGCCCTCGTCGGCCAGCCAGCTGCGGGCGGCGTCGGTCACCTCCAGGCTCAGGCGCCGGCCTGTCAGGCGCTTGGCGATGCGGGCCAGCTGGATGTCGACGATCTCACCCAGCTCCTCCTTGGAGAGGGCCTCGAAGACGATGATGTCGTCGAGGCGGTTGAGGAACTCTGGCTTGAAGGAGGCCTGAACCACGCTCATGACCTCGTTGCGCTTCTCCTCGGGGCTGGTGAGCGGGTCGGTGAGGAACTGGCTACCCAGGTTCGAGGTGAGCACGAGGATGACGTTGCGGAAGTCGACCGTGCGCCCCTGGCCGTCGGTGAGGCGGCCGTCGTCGAGCACCTGCAGGAGGATGTCGAAGACCTCGGGATGGGCCTTCTCAACCTCGTCAAGCAGGACCACGGAGTAGGGCCGACGCCGCACAGCCTCGGTGAGCTGGCCGCCCTCCTCGTAGCCGACGTACCCGGGAGGGGCGCCCACGAGGCGCGCCACGGAGTGCTTCTCGGAGTACTCGGACATGTCGATGCGCACGATGGCACGCTCGTCGTCGAAGAGGAACTCGGCCAGGGCCTTGGCCAGCTCGGTCTTGCCCACGCCCGTGGGGCCCAGGAAGAGGAAGGAGCCGGTGGGGCGGTCGGGGTCGGAGATGCCGGCCCGCGAGCGGCGCACCGCGTCGGCCACGGCGGCCACGGCGGCCTTCTGCCCGATGAGGCGCTCACCAATGACGTCCTCCATGGTCAGGAGCTTCTCGGTCTCACCCTGGAGGAGCTTGCCCACGGGAATGCCGGTCCAGGCCCCCACGACCTCGGCGATCTCGGGGGCGCCGACCTTCTCGGCGATCATCGGCTCACCGGCGGCCTGCTCTGCAGCGTCATCGGCGGCCTCGGCCTCGCGGATCTGGCGCTCCAGGGCGGGCATGTCGCCGTAGCGCAGGCGACCGGCCTCCTCGAAGTTCCCCTCGCGCTCGGCCAGGTCGGCGCGGGTGCGCATCTCGTCCAGGGCGGCGCGCAGCTCACCGACCTTGTTGTGGCCGGCTTTCTCGGCCTCCCAGCGGGCGTTGAGCGAGGCCAGCTCCTCGGAGGCGTCGGCCAGCTCGGCGCGCAGGCGCTCGAGGCGCTCGACGTCGGCGGGGTCGGCCGTGGAGACGTCCTCGATGGACTCGTCCAGGTAGGCCTCCTCCATGCGCATGCGGTCCACGCGACGGCGCAGCTCGTCGATCTCGACGGGGCTGGAGTCGAGCTCCATGCGCAGCCGGGAGGCGGCCTCGTCGACCAGGTCGATGGCCTTGTCGGGCAGCTGGCGGCCGGTGATGTAGCGGTCGGAGAGGGTCGCGGCCGCCACGAGGGCGCCGTCGGAGATGGTCACCTGGTGGTGGGCCTCGTACTTGGGGGCGATGCCGCGCAGGATGGCGACGGTGTCCTCGACGCTGGGCTCACCGACGAAGACCTGCTGGAAGCGGCGCTCCAGGGCGGGGTCCTTCTCGATGTTCTCCCGGTACTCGTCCAGGGTGGTGGCGCCCACCATGCGCAGCTCGCCGCGGGCCAGCATGGGCTTGAGCATGTTGCCGGCGTCCATGGCGCCCTCGGAGCCGCCGCCGGCGCCGACGACGGTGTGCAGCTCGTCGATGAAGGTGATGACCTCGCCGTCGGAGTCCTTGATCTCCTTGAGGACGGCCTTGAGGCGCTCCTCGAATTCACCGCGGTACTTGGCGCCGGCCACCATCCCGGACAGGTCCAGGGCGATGAGGCGCTTGCCGCGCAGGGACTCGGGGACGTCGCCGGCCACGATGCGCTGGGCCAGGCCCTCGACGACGGCGGTCTTGCCGACGCCGGGTTCACCGATGAGGACGGGGTTGTTCTTGGTGCGCCGGGACAGGACCTGCACGACGCGGCGGATCTCGGCGTCGCGGCCGATGACTGGGTCGAGGCGGCCCTCCCGGGCGGCCTCGGTGAGGTCGGTGCCGTACTTCTCGAGGGTCTTGTAGGTGCCCTCGGGGTTGGCGGAGGTGACGCGCGAGGAGCCGCGGACCTGGGGCAGGGCCTTGACAAGGGCGTCCGGGGTGGCGCCGGCATCGGCCAGGATGCGGGCCACGGTGGGGGCGGAGCCGGAGGTGTCGCCCTTGGCCAGGCCGATGAGCAGGTGCTCGGTGGAGATGTACTCGTCGGACAGCTCCTTGGCGACCGTCGAGGCGGCCTCCAGGGCGGCCAGCAGGGAGCGCGAGGGCTGGGGCTGGGTCATGGAGGAGCCCGAGGAGGCGGGCAGCTGGGTGAGGATGCGGCGCGCGGAGGCGCCGACGGCCTGGCGGGCCGCTGTGTCAGGGCAGACGGCGGCCAGGAGTCCGGCGGCGACGCCGTCGGGCTGGGAGAGGAGCTCGATGAGCAGGTGCGCGGGCTCGATCTGAGGGTTGCCGGCCGCGGCGGCGGCCTGCATCGCGCCGGAGATCGCCTCCTGCGACTTGGTGGTGTAGTTGGTGTCCATGCGGATCTCCTTCAAGAGGTGGTGACGTCTTGTGTCTTCTGGTCACCACAACCTTCACAGAGTTGAGTCTATTCCGCTCAACTTCCAGGACCGGCAGTGACGTGGGCTACTCCGCGGGCCCTTGTCGTTGGAATCCCGTCGGTGATCGCGCCCACCCGCGACATGCCAACCAACCGCTTGAAACACCGCTGTTCGACGCCACCGCTATGGTCACATCACGATCACGTCCTCACCCCGGAGACATCATGAGAACCACGCGCGCCGTCCTGGCCCTGGCCACCATCCTCATCCTGGCGGCCTGCTCGCAGACCAGCCCCTCGTCGGCGGGCTCGGCCACAGCGGCCGGTTCGGCACCCGTGGCCGCGGCAACGTCGTCGAGCGGGGGCGGCGCGAGCACCTCCGGCAGCGCCACCCCCTCCATCCCGGCGGGCCACCAGGCGGTCACCGCACCGACATCCGGCCTCACCTTCGCGATTCCCGAGGACTGGCAGGACCTCAACGCCCTTCCCGAGGCCCAGAAGGCGCTGCTCGCCCGGGCTCAGGGGGTGGATCCCTCCACCCTCACCCAGCGCCTGAGCAGCACCGACGCCTTCTACGGCCGGTTCTCACAGAGCGGCGGCATCTCCTTCAACAGCGCCGCGGTCGCCAAGGAGACCGAGACCTCCTCCACGCCCCCGTCCCAGGAGAGCCTGGATGAGACCATCACCCGGCAGGGAGGCACGCCGACGGGCTACTCCACCAAGCAGTCCACCTACGGGCAGGCCGCTGTCGACACCTCGACCGCGCAGGTTCAGGGCGCCCAGACGGCCGGCGCGGTCGTGGCCGTGCCGACGTCGTCGGGCACCTACGTGCGCATCGCCGTGACGGCCGGCAACGAGCAGGAGGTCAATACCATCGTGTCCACCATCCTCACGACGGCCCGCTGACGGGCAGGGGCGATGGCGAGCCTGTCACAGCCCGGCCACCGCGAGCCCCGCCTTCAGTCCACGATGGGGAATCATCCCCATCGAGTATTCTCAGCAAAACGTGATGACCTAGTTATCACACTCGCACTCGCACACTGGAGCATCATGAAATCCGTACGCACCGCCGCGATACTACTGGCCGGCCTCGCCCTGACCGCCACCCCCGTTCTGACCGCCTGCTCTCAGAGCACTGGGGGCTCCAGCTCCTCCAGCTCAGCCGCCTCCGACAGCTCGTCAGCATCAGACAAGGGCGACACCAAGGACAGCAAGAAGGACAGCAAGAAGGACGCCGAGGCGGACAAGACCGACAAGGCCGACGACAAGGCCTCCGCCAGCGCCACGAAGAGCGACCTGCCCAAAACGACGCCCGCGGGCTACCAGGAGATCACCGCCCCCACCGTCGGCATCACCTTCGCGGTGCCCGAGGGCTGGCAGGCCACCCCCCTGGACGAGACATCCGACATCTACTACAAGGCCCCCGACACCGGCGCCGAACCCTACCTCGGCAACGCCAACGTCTCCAAGACCGTCATACCCGCCACCGCGCCCCCGACCGAGGCTGAGCTGAGCGCCGCCCTCACCTCGATCCCCGGAGGGACCCCGACCGGTTACTCCACCGAGCAGACCGCCAATGGCGAGGCGGCCGTACTCAACTACACCGCGAACATCGGAGGCCAGACGGTCAACGGTGCCGTGATCGCGGCCCCCACCAAGGAGAAGGGGAAGTACGCCATCATCGCCGTCAACGCCGGTTCCAGCGGTCAGACCGTTGACGAGCTGAGGACGACCGTCCTCGAGACGATCCACTGAGCACAGCCAGGGGCACCTCACTCCGGGTGGGGACACTCCACACGGCCAGAGACTTTTCCGTTCAGCCGGGGGCATTCGACGCCGTCGGGGACAGCAATCCTGTCCCCGGGCGTGCAGGATGTCCCCGGCTGGAAGTTTCGGCACCCGACCACGCGCAATGCCCCGCCCGCACACAACACCTCGGCCTGACACCGTCGGCAGCGGCTGCACGGCAGGGCCCGCCCGGAAGAATGCTTGACAAAGGCGAGTGCCCAAGCGCACCATATCGAGTATCGATACATCGATAGTCGATATGGAGTGTCGTCATGACTGTCAGCACCGAACCCGACACCGCCCCCGGCGCCGACCTCGACGACGAGGTGGCCGCCGACCAGACCCCAACGGATGACGTCGGTGCCTCCCCTGGTGCCGACGCCGGCGTCGGCCCCGGGAGCCTGGCCTTCACCTCGTTCCTCCTCGCCCTGCTCTGCTTCCCCTCCTTCTACATGCTCGGCTCCAACCTGTGGGACCTCATCAACGGCCGCGGGCTGCTGATGGAGCTCACCGACAGCGACCCCGCGCTGGACCGGCACCTGTCCTTCGGGCGCACGACGGTGGAGACGATCAACGGTTACTCGGTGAGCTATGGGACCGTGCACGGAATGTCCGGCGGCGCGCGGTTCTTCGTCGGCCTGATCATTGCCATCCACCTCCTCCTCATCGTGGCCTGCGCCGTCGCCTTCGTCCGGTTCATCGCCGCGATCCGCCCGGAGCGGAGGGGATTCGTCGACCACCTCTTCACTCGGGGCGGCCACCTGTTCTGGCTCCTCCTGGGACAGCAGCTGAGCGCCTTAGCGCTGCGCATCTCAGGCCTGGCGATCTCCGACGAGTACCTCACCGGTGCCCGAGCAGGAACGGAGCTGACCGGGGTCATCCCCACCGGCAACGACATCCCGACCCTCAAGAGCATCATCATCCTCATCCTCGCCACGCATCTGCTGCTCGCCCTGCACCGCGTGTACCAGCACTCCCGCACCCTGGCCGCTGAGAACACCGTGCTGCGCGAACAGACCGAGGGGCTCGTGTGAGTCACGTCGTCTGCCACCTCGATGAGCTGCTGGCCGCCCGCGGGATGACGCTCGTGGAGCTCTCCGAGAAGGTCGGGGTCACCACCGTCAACCTCTCAGTGCTCAAGAACGACCGCGCCAAGGCCATTCGCTACTCCACGCTCTGCGCCATCTGCGAGGCCCTGGGGTGCTCGGTCGGAGAGCTCCTGGAGGTCGTGCCGCACTGACCTCCCAGTACTCATCCTGGGCGCCTCACCTTGTGGCAGCGCTCGATGCCGGGCGGGGAGATCGTAGGCTCGACGTCGATGACCGCACCACTCCACCGCAGCCCTCACCCCGACGAGCCCTCCACGCGCGTCGACGAGGCCGCCGTGACCGCCCGCCGCGACGAGCTCCTGGCCACGGCGGCCATGCTGCCCGGCGCCTGGGCGGGGCACAAGCCCGAGTGGGACATCCCCGTCGCCTCGGTGGGCCCCCGCCTCTTCCTGCTGCTCATCCCCCACACCGACGGCCGCCTCCTGGCCAATGTCAAGCTCGACCCCGAGGACGTCGTCGCCGTGCGGGCCGCTTTCGAGTGGGTGGAACCGGGCTTCCACCAGTCCAAGCGGCACTGGGTGAGCATCGACCTCACCAGCCCCGACTACCGTGCGGACGAGGCCGCCGGCATGGTCGAGGACTCCTACCGGCTTGTCCTGTCCCTCCTGACCCGCCGGACGCGCGAGGCCGTCCTTCTGGCCGACGCCGCAGGCTCCCCCACCCGCCCCACCTGGCAGTGGTGAGGCGCCGTCCCCACAGCAGTCCGGAGGCCGGCCGCGCGGGATGTCCTCTCCCGCGCAGTCCTCTCCCGAAGACCGGCGGTCGAGCCGGTCTCAGATGACGCAGGTGCGCAAACCTGGCACTATTCAGGCGAGGCCATCGTCATCCGACGTCTGGCCACCCGACGGAAGGAGACACAGATGGGACTTGATGACCTGGCGAAGAAGGCCGGTGACGCTCTCAACTCCGACAAGGCCGAGGCGATCAGCGACAAGGCGCTGGACGCCGCAGCCGGTGCTGCCAAGAAGGCGACCGGCGGCAAGTACGACGACAAGATCGACGCCGCCCGCGACGCCGTTGACGGCAAGCTCGGCACGGAGTGATCCGGCTGAGAGCCTGCTTGACCCCAGGCACCGCGGTCTTCTGATCGCAGGAGTGAGGGCCCCGCACAGTTCAGTGCGGGGCCCTCACGCGATCCCGGCCAACTGGGCTCTCCCCATTTCTCTCAAGCACCGGCCGCCACAGTCCGGTGCCGCCACCGCGGGGCCCAGTTGTCTCCCACCGGGATGTCTCATCGGCCTCCCCTCGGGCTGCCTGCGCTCGCCTACTGCGCGTTGAGCGCGGCGGTCGGAGGAGTGCGGGAGGCCCGAACCGCCGGGTACACGCCGGCCAGGGCGCCGATGGCGATGGTGATGCCCAGCCCACCGGCGACGGCGACCACTGGCAGGGAGAAGGGCCAGCCGTTGGCGGCCGACATCCCGGCAGTCACCCCGATCCCGATGATGCAGCCCAGGGCACCGCCCAGGGAGGCCAGCAGCAGCGCCTCGGTCATGAACTGCACGAGGATGTGTCCGCGCATCGCGCCCAGGGACCGCCTCAGCCCGATCTCCCGACGGCGCTCGAGCACCGAGATGATCATCGTGTTGGCCACCCCGATACCACCGACGAGCAGGGCGATCGAGCCCACGCCCAGCAGCAGGCCGGTGAAGGCCTTGTCGGCCGCGTTCTTGGCCTCCAGCGCGTCCGAGGGGCGCGAGACCTTGACCTCGTTGGGGGCCTGCGGTGAGATCGACGGCGCCAGCACCTTGCGCACTGTGGGGACGGCGGCGTCCTGGCTGCGCGTGTAGACCGTCGTCGGCTTGGCGTCGTGCCCCAGCAGGTTACTGGCCACGCCCTGACCGATGAGGGCGGCGTTGTTGAGCTCGGGGGCCAGCACCACCGGCTTGAGGATGCCGACCACGGTGAACCAGTTGCCGCCGATCCACACCTTGGTTCCCGGCGAGACGACGCCGAGGCGCTGGGCCGCCGTCTGACCCAGGACCGTGGCCGGGTACTTGCTGGTGGCCTCGTTGAGCCAGGTGCCCTTGTCCACCTGGCCGGCCACGACGTCGAGCAGCGACTTGTCCGCGGCCAGGGTGGTGATGCCGCCGGAGGCGTTCTTGTCAATGAGCGGAGTGCGGTAGACCAGCGAGTTCTTGACCAGCCCGGTGCTCGAGGCGCTCTGGACGTTGTCGATGAGGCGGACCTTGCCGACACTGTCCTGCGGCAGGGAGGAGGAGTTTCCGAAGAGGTCCTGGCCGGCGGTGGCCGTCAGCAGGTTGGTCCCCAGGGAGTTGAGCTGGGCGGAGAGCTGGGCGCGGCTGGAGGCCGAGATGCCCACCACCGAGATCATGGCGGCGATACCGATGGCGATCCCCAGTGCGGACAGGAAGGCGCGGGTGGGGCGGGCCCTGATGCCGGTGCCTCCCAGGCGCAGCACGTCGGCCAGGCGCAGCCGCGAGCGCTGGAGCCGCCGAGCCGGGGCGTTGCCGGCCCGCTCGGCCGTGGACCGGTCACGCCGGAGCGTAGACGTCGTCATGGACGATCTCCTTCAGGCTTGAGTCCCCCACGATGCGGCCGTCGCGGATGGCGATCTGCCGGGGGAGCTGGGCGGCCAGCTCGTTGTCGTGGGTGATGACGATGATCGTGGTGCCTTGGGCGTGGAGCTCGTGGAGGAGCTCGACGATCGAGGCCCCGGAGGTGGAGTCGAGGTTCCCGGTGGGCTCGTCGGCCAGCAGCAGTGGGGGCTCGCCGACGACGGCCCGGGCGATGGCCACGCGCTGGCGCTCGCCGCCGCTCATCTGGTGGGGGCGGTGGTCGAGCCGGTGGGCCAGGCCGACGCGCCTGAGGGCGGCCCGGGCGCGTCGGCGCCGCTCGGAGCGGGGGACCCCGCTGTAGAGCAGGCCGTCGGCGACGTTGTCCACCGCGTTGACGCCGTCGGCCAGGTGGAACTGCTGGAAGACGAAGCCGATGCGGCTGGCCCGCAGGGCCGAGAGCTTGGCGTCGGACAGGGAGCCGACGTCGACGCCGTCGATCTCGACGGTGCCGGAGCTGGGCCGGTCCAGGGTGCCGATGAGGTTGAGGAGCGTGGACTTGCCCGAGCCCGAGGGGCCGACGATGGCGACGAACTCGCCGTAGTCGATCTCCAGGCTCACGCCCGCGCAGGCGGCCACGGGCGGCTCCCCGTAGGTGCGTTTCACGTCGCGCAGGGACAGGATGCGGCTCATGTCTGCGGCACCACCACTCGCTGTCCCTCGGAGATGTCCTTACCGGAGATCTCCACGCGCCCGCCGGCGAACAGCCCGATGGTGACCGGCACCTTGCGGGTGGTGCCGCCGGACTCGACGATCTCGACGCCGTACTGGTCGGCGCTCAGGGCCAGCAGGGCCCCGACCGGCACCGACAGGACACCCGTCCGCTTCTCGCTGGGCAGGTCGACGGTGACGGAGACCTCCTGGAAGTTGGTGGTCGCCGAGGCGTCGGTGAGGGTCACGGTGATGGGGATGACCCGTTCCTTGGACTCGCTGGAGCCGGAGCCGGAACCTGAGCCGGAACCGGAACCTGACTCGGAGCCGGAGGACTTCTCGGTGGGGGTGCCCACGGAGGTGATCTTCCCTTGAGTGGTCTTGGCGTCGGGCAGCTTGATGGTCACGGCGGTGCCGGCGACGGCGAGCTTCTGGTCGGAGAGCTTGATGTTGGCGTCGACCACCTGGGTGGTGGAGGTGACGTCGAAGAGCTCGGTGTCGGCGGCGACGCGGTCCCCCACCCGGGCAGCGACCTTCCCCACGCGCAGGTCCCCGGGAGCGAAGACTACCCGTCCCAGTGGGATGGTCCCGGTCTGGGGCAGGTCGAGGTCCTTCTGCCACTTTATGATGGCGCTGGTGGTGGCCCAGCTGAAGTGGTCGTCGGGATCGTAGTCGAAGTACCCCAGGTCCCTCAGGGCCGTCTCGAGCTGGCGAATGTCCTCGCCGTCCTCCATGCCGGCCTCGAAGTTGCGCCAGGCGGGCAGGGAGCCACGCATGAGGTAGGCGGTCCCGGAGCCCGTGCGGTAGAGGACGTCCCCCTGGGTCAGGACGGTCCCGGAGTCGGGCACCTGGATGAGAACGCCCTCGAAGCCCGACTTGAACTTGCGCGAGTCGGAGTAGCGCAGGGTACCGGTCACGGAGGTGTGCCCCTGGAGGTCCCCCTTGGTGATGGTGTCGGTGGCGCCGTTGAAGGTCGACGTCGTCGGCTTGGCCTTGGCCGCGAAGGGGCCCGATCTGGAGGCGAAGGCGCCTGCACCAGCGCCCGTAGCCAGGATCGCGGCGGCCCCCATGGCCAGGAAGGCCCGGCGGCGGGTGCGGTGGGCCGTACCCGCCGGCTTGTCCGCGGTGCCGGTCGAGCCGTCGTCGGCCTGCGTGGAGGTGGTGGTCTGATCCATGTGTCTGCCTGTCTGAGTGTGTGTCTGCGCGGCAGCCGGGCCGCGCGAGCCTGTGGTCTGTTGGCGCCCGGAGGGGCGCGGCGTCACTTGCTACCGACCTGGGAGAAGCACTTGCTCATGACGTCCTGGGGGATATCGCCGTTGAGCTGGATGCCCTTGCCGGCCTCGGGGTCGGGCACGTCGTATCCCTCTTTACGCAGGCACTCGGCGGCCTTGACCAGGTCCTGCTGCGTCTCGGGCTTGGCGAGGTCCTCGGTGCCGGGGGCGGGGCCGACGGTCTGCTCGCACTCCTGGGCGGCCTTGTTGGCGGCCTCGTTGTCGGGGAACTGCACGTTGCCGTTGGAGTCGGGGTCGGAGACGTCAATGCCCTTGTCGCGCATGCACTTGGCCATCTTGAGCAGGTAGTCGTCCCCGCTGGTGGCGGAGGCGGAGGCGGCCGAGTCCGCCTTCGAGCCCTGGGAGCATCCGGTCATGAGTCCGACGGCGCACACGGCGCAGGTCAGCACCGTGGCGGCGCGGGTGAGGATCCGGGTGTTGAGGGGCTGCTTCATGGGAGGGGTCCTTTCGGCTCACGTGGGTCGGGGCGCGGTGGCGTCCGTTCGTTCGGGGAACAGCCAACCGGGAGCGGTGTTGCCATGGGATTCACAATTTCGCTTATGTTGTGGCAACACGGGGGCTGGTTCGCTCAGGGACCGGCCGAAGACACCACAGTGAAGGAGGCAGGGCAATGCGCGTGCTCGTCGTGGAGGATGAGGAGTACCTGGCTGAGGCCATCGCCACAGGGTTGCGGCGTGAGGCGATGGCCGTTGACGTCGTCGGCGACGGGGCCAGCGCCCTGGAGCAGGTGGAGATCAACGACTACGACATCATCGTCCTGGACCGGGACCTGCCCGTGGTCCACGGCGACGAGGTCTGCCGGCGGGTGGTGCGCGACTACCCCAGCACGCGGGTCCTCATGCTCACCGCGTCCCGGACGCTGGACGCGCGCGTGGGCGGTTTCGAGCTGGGGGCGGACGACTACCTCACCAAGCCCTTCGAGTTCCCTGAGCTGGTGGCCCGGCTGCGGGCCCTGGGGCGACGCAGCCAGCCGGCGCGCACCCCGGTCCTCGAGGCCCACGGGGTGCGCCTGGATCCCTTCCGCCGGGAGGTCTACCGCGATGGGCGCTTCATTCACCTCAGTCCCAAGGAGTTCGCGGTCCTTCAGGTCCTCATGGAGGCCGAGGGCGGGGTCCTCAGCGCCGAGACGCTTCTGGAGAAGGCCTGGGACGCCAACGCCGACCCCTTCACCAACTCCACGCGGGTGACGATCTCCCACCTGCGTCGCAAGCTCGGTGAGCCGCGCGTGATCCAGACGGTTCCCGGCGCGGGCTACAGGTTCAGCGCATGAGTGGGGTGGGGGCTGCGCAGACCCGGGCCGACGACGCGGCGCAGCCGGGCGCCGACAGCGGGCCTCACGGCGCTCGTGAAGCCCGCGACGCCCGGCCGGGTCGCCGGGAGCGCTTGCGCCGCGCCCGGCACCTGAGTATCCGGGCCCGCCTGACCCTGACCTACGCCGGGATGGTGACGGCCGCCGGCGTGGTCCTCATTGCCCTGGTCTCCTTCTACACGCGCTACGTCACGCTGAGCATCCAGATCGGAGGTCCGGTCGGGGAGACCGCCGCCGTGCCGGTCTCGCAGGTCGGTGAGGCCGCCAAGGTGGACACGAACCTGTTCGATCTGCTGGGCACCATCATGCGCTCGGCCGTCGGCGCGCTGGCGCTGCTCGTGGTGCTCTCCGGGACCGTCGGCTGGATCCTGGCGGGGCGGATGCTGCAGCCGCTGTCCTCAATGAATGCGGCAGCCAAGCGCGCCGCCTCGGGCGACCTCAGTCAGCGGCTGGACCTGTCCGGCCCGCGCGACGAGATCCACGACCTGGCGGACACCTTCGACAACATGCTGGCCTCCTTGGAGCGCTCCTTCTCCGTCCACCGCCGGTTCGCGGCCAACGCCTCCCACGAGCTGCGCACTCCCCTGGCCACCACGCAGACGATGATCGACGTCGCCCTGTCCGACCCGCAGGCCTCGGCCGAGGACCTGCGCCGGGTTCTGACCCGGGTCCTGGAGACCAACCGCGCCAACCGGGAGACGATCGACGCCCTACTGGACCTGGCCGACGCCCAGTCCGGCAAGCTGGCCCACGAGGACGTGGACATGGAGGCCACGGTCCGTGACGCCCTGCGCCTCATCGCGCCGGAGGTCGCCGAGCGCAGGCTTCACGTCTCCACCCACCTGCTTCCCGCCCGGGTGCCCGGGGATCCGGTGCTGCTGCGCCAGAGCGTCTCCAACCTGCTACGCAATGCGGCCCGCTACAACATCGAGGGCGGCCGCATCACGGTGGGCATGGCGCGTCTGGACGACGGCGTGCGCCTGACGATCCGCAACGAGGGCCCCGTCGTGGCGGCCGAGAGCGTGGAGTCCCTGCGCGAGCCCTTCGTCCGCGGCGAGGGGCGGGGACGGACCCGGGGCTCCGGGCACGGGCTGGGCCTGGCCATCGTCACGGCCGTGGCCACCGCGCACGGCGGCGAGCTGCGCCTGAGCGCCAACCCCGACGGCGGGCTGACGGCCGTCCTCGAGCTGCCGGTGGGTCAGGCCGAGGACGCCTCAAGCGCAGCAGATTCCAACCATGCTGCCTCGTGACCACTGAGAGCTTCGGGGGTCAAAGCGCCTCACGACACCGACGGCGGGGCGGACCTGATCGTCGTCGCTCGCTTCACCCGCTAAGGAGCGGACGCGACCATCCACATGGTTCCCGGTGTCATGGGTGCGCAATGCACGAGGATCGGGTGCTACTGGAGGAGGGTCGGGTGTACTTCACGGGGGGCGGGGGTTCGTGCAGTACGCACAACCCCTGGCCAGTGCACCCCCACCCTCGTGCAGTAGGCCGCCCTGGCGACGAGGTGGGCCGGAGCCGACGTCGAACCATGCCCTCCCGACCCCTGCGCGGGAGCCGGAAGGGGCCAAAGGGGAAGGCGAGGCTGGCCCCGAGGTGAGAGCGTCTGGCTCCGCCGCCATGGCCCCGGACTCGGCCACACAGGCAACCCGGTGTCCATACAGCCGGCACCAACGGCTGACGGTCGCCGACCACGCGGGCCGGCGACCGTCAGGGTCAAGCACCTGGCTGCGGCGGAGACGCTACTCCGCCGGGCAGCGACTAGTTCTTCTTGGCGGAGTTGATGACCAGCTCGATGAAGAGGCGGATGAGGCCGATCTGAGCGACGACCCAGGGGGCGTCGAAGAGCAGACTCAGCAGGAACTTGCCGAAGTTGAAGCTTCCGTTCTGCAGCTCGATGTCCAAGCCATGGGTGAGGTCACCGGCGTTGTAAGCCGCGTAGAGCCAGTTCACGACCAGGGCGATGGCGGCGATGTAGAAGACCACCTTGCCGAACTTCTCGGCGAAGGGCTTGGCGGTGTCGAAGAGGTTGCCCATGAAGCTGTCCCCCGCCGGAGCCTGAGCGAAGGGCTGGCCGGGGGCGCCAGGGGCGCCGGGAGCGCCCTGGAACTGCTGCTGGGGCGGGTAGGGCTGCCCCGGGACCGGAGCCGACGGGGCCGAGGGCTGCTGCTGGTAGAAGGGCTGACCGGGGTTGGGGGGCTGAGTCATGAGGGCTGTTCGCTTCCTTCGGAGTTGGGGACGCAGGCAGGCTACCGTGTCAACGATGCCCTGTGAAACGATCAGGTCAACCCTCGCATTCTGCGAGGCGACTCACAGTCCTCAGGACATGGTGCACTGACACGCCATCAAGGCGGTCATCGGGCCACCCCACCATACAGAATCCCTGAAGGATGTGGTGGCACGCACCCGCCGGCCCGCGGGGGAAGCCCTCCCCATCGCTTGGGGAACCCACCCGTGCTTCGGTGTCTCAACGCGTCAGGCCGTAGGTGCTGGAGGCGCCCACCGGCAGGGCCATCGTGACGGGCCGATCCTCTCCTCCCGGGAGGATGGGCTGAGCCCTGGTCCTCCCGGGAGGACCAGGGCTCAGCCCACTCTCGATGGCGTCGGGCACCCGCCCCGCTCTCAGGCTCCCGCAGGAACCGGGGTGACGGGGACCTGCGCGCGCCACAGGGCGGGCGACGCCGGGGCGCTCATCGGCTGGCCGAGGAGCTGGTCCGTGCGCTGGTCGGGGACCTGCTGGGGAAACGGGTTCGTGCGGCTGCGCTCGCTGCGGGCGACGGCGGTGCGCAGCAGGACCTCGAAGGGACCGGGCATGCCGAGCCGCTCAAGTACCGCGCACAGGACCACGGTCGTCAGCCACACCATCACCGCCACCGCGGCGGATGCCGCCAACCCCAGCTCCAGGGGCCTCCCGGTCATCCACGGCGCGATGACGAAGATGCTGGCGAACATGACCGTCTGGGACAGGTAGGCCGTCATGGAGCGGCGCCCCACGTTGGACAGCAGCCACTTGAGGCCGGTCAGCCGGTTGTCCGCCGTCGGCCCGCCGGCGTAGAGGGCCAGGACGGCGAGCCAGCCGCAGCCCCCGGCCAGGCCCAGGACCGCGATCAGGGCGGGGTCGGCCTCCCAGGACTGAGCACTGGTGAGCGGGACCAGGAGCTCGTGAAGCGCGCCGAGCGCCCCCAGGGCCAGACCACCGATCCCGGCGAGTGTCAGCAGACCGCGGTGGCGCTCGGGGTGGGCGATGAGGTCGGTGTCGGCCAGGCGGGCACCCAGGAAGGCGGCGGGAAGAATCATCGTGGTGAAGGCCGCGCCCAGGGCGGTGAAGAACCAGTCATTCACGTTGGTCACGAACCAGGGCAGCGCTGACGCCACGGACTCACCTGCGCCGGTGGCTGCCGCAGCCGCCGGGGCGGGGCCCGCCGCGCTGGAGGCAGCCGCCTCACCGCCGGGGCCGAAGAGCATAGCCAGGACCACCGGCACGATCTGGGACAGAATGACCAGGGCGCACACCGCCAGCTGGCGCTTGTGGTGCTTGTGGGCGAACCACCCGGCGAAGACGACGGCGACGATGCCGTAGGTGCCGATGATCTCCGAGGGGAAGAAGGCGCCGTGGAGGAGCCCGAACAGGACCATCCACAGGCCGCGGCGCCGCACGAGGCGGCGGGCGTCGATGGTGGCCTGCTCCCGGGCCTGGTCGAGCTCAGCCGCCGACGGCGCCCGCAGCCCGCCGGTCAGCTGCCGGCAGTAGGCGTCGATGCCCGATGCCATGCGACGGTTGACCATGGTGGCCAGCCCGAAGCCGAAGAGCAGTGCGAACAGTGGGTAGGCGCGCTGGTCGATGAACAGGGCACGCATGAAGGCCCAGGTCCTGTCGACGGTCGATAGCGCACGGCCCTCGGGGCCTGCCACCCAGAACCCCACATTGGCCAGGGCGATGAGCAGCAGCATGAAGCCGCGGGCTACGTCGGGGGCGGGGTAGCGCAGGCCGCGGGAACCGTTGAATGAGGTCGCGGAGGAAGTCGTCGTGTTCATGACTCGACCGTATGAAAACCAGTGGTTCCGCGGCGTCCGCCTTAAGCGCCGAGATCGTCTCCACCGAAAGGAGGAGCCTGAGGCCCAGCCATTCTTCCGGCGGACGGCCCCGGGACGGGGCCGGCTCAGGGGGCAGGCTAAGCTCCCGGCCGGGGCGCAGGCGGCATGCCCGGCTGGACCGGCACCCCCGGCTGGACTCCCGGCTGAGCCGCTGGCGGCATGCCCGGCTGCATCGGCACCGGCGCTCCCGGCTGGACTCCCATCTGCATCATCGGCCACGGTCCCGGCTGCATCCCGGGCCAAACGGTGGGCGGGGGCGCCGGCGTCCTCCTGCGCTCGCTGCGGGCGACGGCGGTGCGCAGCAGGGTCTCGAAGGGGCCGGCATGACCACCGCGCTCCAGCAGGAGGCACAGGACCACGGTTGCCAGCCAGACACCCAGGGCGACGAGGGCGGCCGCGGCCTGCCCCATCCACAGGCGCCTGCCCGTCACCAGGAGCGGAATGATGCCGAAGATGATGCCGAACAGGATCGTCTGGCTCAGGTACACGGTCATGGAGCGGCGGCCGACGGCGGAGGCGAGCCGGCGCAGCCCCGTGAGCCGACCATCCGGCCTGGGTCCGCCGGCGTACAGCACCAGCAGTGCCAGCCAGCCGCAGGCGCCGGCCAGGCCGAAGAACTCTGTGGCGGCGAAGTCCGTCGGCCAGCGCTGTATCGACGTCGCGAGCGTCAGCGCGCCGTGGAACGCCGCGAGCGCCCCCAGCGCCAAACCGCCCAGGCCCACCGAGATCAGCAGGCGACGGTGCCGCTCCGGCTGGGTGAGGATGTCGGTGTCGGCCAGGCGGGCGCCGATCACCACGGCGGGAATGATGAGGGCGATGAGGACCTGCACGACCAGCACGATGACCCACTGCACGATGTTGCTGCCGACCCAGAGCAGTGCCGCCGTGAGCGAGACCGACTGCTCCCCGGAGGCCGTCAGGGTGTCGCCGCCCGACAGGGTCCCGGAGGCCAGGTACGTCCCCAGCGCCAGCACGGAGATGATGCCCCCGGTGAGGTAGAGCGCCGCGTAGTTCTTGCGGGCCAGCAGGTTGGCCAGGAGGACGGCGACCAGCCCATAGGCGCCAATGATGTCACCGGGGAAGACGAGGCCGTGGACGAATCCGAACAGGAGCATCCACCAGCCGCGGCGCCGCACCAGGCGGTAGGCGTCAATGGTGGCCATCTCGCGGGCCCAGGCCGCCTCGTGCGGCATTGGCTCGCGGCCCTCCGGCGCGCCGGGAAGGGAGGCGAGGTAGGTCTGGGTCCCGGAGGCGATGCGTCGGTTGATCATAGTCATGAGCCCGAAGCCGAAGAGCATCGCGAACAGCGGGTAGGCCCGGTGGTCCACCAGCAGCGTGCGGACGAACATCCACCAGCCGTCAACGGAGGACACCGGCGGTTCGGCCCCGTTGGGCATCTTGTTCCATGACGGAACGTTGGCGACCGCGATGAGCAGGAGCATGAAGCCACGGGCCACGTCTGGGGCGGGGTATCGCACGCCCCGCGAGCCGGTGAAGGAGGTTGTCATCCGCATGGGCAGGACCTTACGGGCGGTCGAGGACCGGCTGCATCCGCCCGGAGAATGATGCGCAAGGGCTGTCCGCTGGCCCCGCCGCAGCGGCTGACGGGCTCAGTGCCGTATCAGTGCCCGAGTCCAGAACCCGCCGGCGCTCGCCAGTCCCCGTCAGTGCCAGTCAGTGCCACCGACCCATGGGCACGAGAGCGGTGCTCACGCCTCCCGCAGTGCCCGCTGCCCCCGTCGCACCGGCGCGTGCGCG
>NZ_JASPFC010000017.1:0-62892 GCF_031296635.1 Actinomyces acetigenes | reverse complement strand
CTTCGTGTGGTGGCACACCGCCGCCGTCCTGACCGCCACCCGCCAGGGCCGCCGCCCCAACCCGGTCTCACCGACCATCGACCCCGTGCGCCCCGTCCTGGGATCCGGGGAGGTCATGCTGGCCACCTGCGACGCCGAGCTGCTCCTGTGGCGGCGCGGGGACGCCACCTACAACCCCTCCCGGGGCTTCTTCCTGGCCGGCGGCCCCGTCGGCCTGGCCCTGACGGCCGCCTTCTTCGGCGGACAGGCCTACCTCAACCACCGGCGCCGCCGCGCCGCCGAGGCCGACGCCGTCGAGAAGTGGCGCCACCTGGCCGGCGCCCGCCTGAGCGTGTCGACCCACGGCATCTACCTGGGCACGGGGGAGGGCGTCATGCCCATCTCCTACGCCGACATCCAGGAGGTCCAGCTCACCGCCACCGGCGAGATCGTCATCGCCGCCGCCAACGCCTCCGGCTCGGTGCGCCTCAAGATCCGGGCCCAGTGGGCCGAGCTCGTCCTCATCCTGTGGTCGGTGCGCTACATGCCCGAGCACCCCCAGCTCGTCGGGCGCACCTGGATCCCCGGTGACTGGCTCATCCACGCCGCCGCCCACGGCTACGACGTCGACACCACCCCCTGGCCCCAGGCCCGCCCCGCCCTGCCCTGAGGTCGGAGCGCCGAGGCCGGGCCGGCGCGCTTACGGTCAGCGTGGGTCAGTGCTGGTTGGTGCTGGCGAGTGCTGGTTGGTGCTGATCAGTGCGAGTCGGTTCCGGAGCGGTCGGTCCCGCCCGTCTCGCCGGCGTCAGTGTCCTTGTTGGTCCGGTTGGCCCGGTCGGCCCCGCCGGCCCCGCCCGCGTCCGCGCCCTCATCGTTGCCGCTGGCGTCGTGACCGCCGGCGGGCTCTTGAGGGTGGTGCTTGCGACGGCGGATGTCCTGCTCCAGATCCCTGAGGAACTCCGGGTCGTCGTCGGGCGCCATGGGGCGGGCGCGCTGCGGGCGACGGAAGGTCGTGCCCTCCCGGGAGGACCATACGGTGGGCTCGACGTAGCCGCCGCGCTCCTCAGCGGCCTTGACCCGCGAGACGATGATCCAGGCGATCGGGCCGATGGTCGGGAACAGGACGACCAGGGTGATCCACAGGTACTTCGGCATCCGCGCCGGCATGCTCTCATCCGGCGTGCGTGCGCAGTCCAACAGGGCGTACAGCGTCAGAGCGAACACCAGGACGATGAGGACGATACGCATGGGCCAACCCTAACCGAGCCGGGCGGCCCCGCAGGCCCCGCACCTGCCCGGGACCTGCCGCCCAGCCGTCTGCCCATCCCCATTGGGCCCGGGCCGTGGCACGATCATGGGGTGCTCGCCCCGCCCGCCCTCCGCCTCCTGACCGGTGGAACCGCCCCCGACGAGGTCGCCGCCCTGCGCGCAGCCCTCGCCGAGCGCCTGGCCCTGCGCGGCCTGCTCACCAGTCCCGACGGCCGGCCCGCCCCCGCCGCCGTGGGAGAAGCAGACCGGACGGGCTCGCCGCTGCCGCTGCTCGTCCCCATCGGCCCCGGGGAGGACGAGGGCCGGGTCCGCGCCGACCTGGCCCGCCGCATCACCCGCGTCCCCGCACGCACCGACCTCATCCTGCGCACCTCCGGCTCCACCACCGGCACCGGACGGCTCATCGCCATGAGCGCCGCCGCTCTCATGGCCTCCGCCCGTGCCACCCATGCGCGCCTCGGTGGCCCGGGAACCTGGCTCCTGACCTTGCCCGCCCACCACGTCGCCGGCCTGCAGATCCTCACCCGCTCCCTGGAGGCCGGAACCGAGCCCGTCGTGGTCGACACGAGCGCAGGCTTCAGCCCGACGGCGCTCGCGGAGGCCCTCAGCTCGGCGCGCCCGTCTACCGGGGCGGCCGCCTCCCGGCTCTACGTCTCCCTGGTCCCCACCCAGCTGGTGCGTGTCCTACAGGATCCGCAGGCCCGCCGGGCCCTGGCAGAAGCCGACGCCGTCCTCCTGGGCGGCGCCGCCGCCGACCCCGCGCTGCTGGCCCGGGCCCGCGGGGCGGGCGTCACCGTGGTCACCACCTACGGCATGAGCGAGACCGGCGGGGGCTGCGTCTACAACGGCCGCCCCCTGGAGGGGGTCGAGGTCACCATCCAGGCCCCCGACGCCGAGGGCGCCGGCCGCATCCTCATCTCCGGCCCGGTCCTGGCCGAGGACTACCTCCAGCCCCCCAGCCACAGCCCCGCAGACAGCCCCGGCGGCAGATCCGATGACGGCGGAGGCTTCCATCGCAGCGGCGCCAGGCGTGTCCTGGCCACCTCCGACCGTGGCCGGCTGCACCCCGACGGGCGCCTGGAGGTCCTGGGCCGCCTGGACGACGTCATCATCACCGGGGGCGTCAAGGTCGAGCCCCGCCACGTGGAGGAGGCCCTCACCGGTATCGACGGCGTGGCCGAGGCCTGCGTCGTCGGTCTTCCCGATGAGCAGTGGGGAAGCCGCGTCGTCGCCGCCGTCGTGCCCGAACCGGTTGGCCAGCCGGGCCGCTCGAAGCGCTGGGACGACGCCGCCCTGCGTGAGGCGGTCCGCGCCCGGCTGGACGGCGCCCACGCCCCCAAACGGGTCGTCGTCCTGGAGGCCCTACCGCTGCGCCCCAGTGGGAAGGTCGACCGGCGCGAGGTCGCCCGGCTCCTGGCCGCGACCACGACAGATGTGACCTCGGAGCCTTCTACACCAGAGCCCTGATCTCCGCCTCACTCGGGCAGGTGGCCGGGCCGAAGCGCGTCGTGGTCAAGGCGCCGGCCACATTCGCCCAGCGCAGCGCCGTCGTCAGGTCGACGCTCCTGGCCAGGGCCGCCGCCAGGACACCGGAGTGCGCGTCACCGGCTCCGTTGGTGTCCACCGGCGTCACCGGGATGCTTGGGGTATGGCACGCCTCGCCGCCGTCGGAGAACCAGGAGCCCTGCTCCCCAGCCCGCACCAGCACGGTGCCGAGCCGACCCGATAGCGCCTCGCAGACTCCGGCGTGGTCACCGGCCTCCACCCGCAGCTCCAGGCGGTCGGCGAGCAGCCCGGCCTCACGCTCATTGAGAGACCAGATGGGCCCCAGCGCACTGAGGCGTTCCAGCGAGCTCATGGGGACCGAACCAACCATGGGGGAGACGTCGAACAGTGCCGTGCACCCCGCCCGGGTCCCGACTAGTCTCCCGGCCAACCGCTCCAGCGCCACCCTGGAGGCAGGATCGGCCAGGGAGTAGCCGGAGAGGTAGACGACGTCGTCGCCGCTCACCTCCAGATGATCGAAGGCATCCACCGGGCCACGAGTCTCGGCCCCGCAGGTGGAGATGAAGGTGCGCTCGGCCCTCGCATCGGTCATGGCCACGCAGTAGCCCTGGTCGCCGGGTGCGACCGGGCCGACATGATCCACCCCGATCTCCTCCAGGGCCCGCCGGGCCGCCTCAGCGAAGGGCCCCTCGCCCAGCGGCCCCGCGTACAGGGTCTCGACACCCATCCGGCGGGCGGCGGCCAGCACGTTGAATCCACCGCCGACGGCCATGGAGGACTCGTCGGCGAACACGTCACCGCCGGGCTCGGGAATCGCCTCGATGCGCAAGGTCAGGTCAATGACGACCTGGCCGGTGTGAATGACCCGTCCCGTCATGGCCGCCTCTGCTCCGAAGCGTCTTGCTCACAGTGCCCGCTGCCGCCGCGCAGCGCCAGCAGCGCCTCACAGACCGGCTCGAGCCGCAGGCCGGAGCGCTCCAGCACCCGATCGACCAGCTCAACAGGAAGAAGACGGGGCGCGCTCGCACCCAGGACCGCACCGGCCATCGCGGCAATGGTGTCAGTATCTCCCCCGAGCTCAGCGGCGAAGCACAGCCCGTCCAGGGGCCGCTGCGCGAACTCCCGCACGATCACCAGCGCGCAGGGGACCGACTCGGCCGACTCCACCGAGGTTCCGACGTAGGTGCGCAGATGCTCGGCCAGGGCCTCCCCGTGCAGGTCACGACTCGTCTCCAGGGCCAGGCGGGTGCGGGCGGCAACTGAGGCCTTCTCCGTCCAGTGGCCCGCCTCGGGGTGGGCGGCCACAACGTCCAGCGCCGCCTCCAACGCACCCGCCGCGTCGACGCCGTCGATGGCAGCGCTGACCGCTGCGGCGAGGAGTCCAGCGGCCTCGAAGCCCTGCCGGGTGTCGTGGGTGACCAGGCAGGAGGCCTGAACGGCCCGGGCCAGCGCGTCGCCGTCGGCACTCACGGAGAAAGCGATGCCGACTGGAGCCACCCGCATCGCGGCGCCGTTGGTGGTGCCCTGTCTGCCGGTGCAGTGCGGGTCCGCCCCGGCGCGCACCCGCTCCAGAGCGAGCTTGGTGGAGGGCCCCAGCAGGTCCAGGGACCCACGGGCGCGCATATCGTCCTCCCAGCGCAGGAGGGCATCGGCGAGCTGGTGGGGGTCGATGCGACCACCACCGTCAATGAGGAGACCGGCCAGGATGAGAGCCTGCTCGGTGTCATCCGTGACGGTGCCGGCAGATACTGAGGGGGCGATAGGCTGCTCGGCGACGGCGTCGCGCAGCCCGGTGATCCTGCCGTAGCACCGGCGGATCTGTGCCGGGCTCATCGACTGGGTGGGCATCCCCAACGCGTCGCCGAGGGCCAGCCCGGTCAGCGCTCCCAGGGCGCGTTCGCGTGCCGGGGGCTCAGCCGCCACGGGCACAGGCATGGGTGAAGGAGTGCGAGGGCGGGAATCGGGGTGTCTCACGGAGGTCCTTGTGGTGATCGCGGTGCCGGCTGCCTCACCGGCCGAGGTGTGGCTCAGGCGCTCGCACCGGTGAGGGCCGCGGCGCTGGTAGGGTCACTGCCGCCCACCCTAGAGGACTGCGAGAGGATCGGAGGAAGCCGTGAGCGGCGAGAACGGCGAGCACGCGCAGGACAGCGGTCCCCGCGCCACCAGCTGGGGGGAGGTGGTGCGTCTGCGCACCCTGCCGGCCGCCGTCGCCCCCGTCATCCTGGGCGCCGGGGCGGCCGCCGCGATGGGGAAGCTCTCAGTGGTGCGGAGCCTGCTGGCCGCGGGCGTGGCCCTGGCGCTGCAGATCGGCTGCAACCTGGCCAATGACTACTCCGACGGCGTGCGCGGCACCGACGACGATCGCACCGGGCCGCCGCGCCTGACCGCCTCCGGGCAGGTCGCCCCCCGTACCGTCAAGCTCGCCGCCTTCGGCTGCTTCGGGCTCGGAGCCCTCCTGGGGCTGGCCCTCGTGGTCCTCAGCGGCCAGTGGTGGCTGCTGGTCGTCGGAGCCGCAGCGATCGCGGCCGCATGGTTCTACACCGGAGGCTCCCACCCCTACGGCTACGCCGGCCTGGGGGAGGTCTTCGTCTTCATCTTCTTCGGCCTGGTGGCCACGGTGGGCACCACCTACGTCCAGACCGGCTCGCTGCCGGGGTGGCTGTGGCCCTCGGCCTGCGGGATCGGCCTGCTCGCCTGCTCCCTGCTCATGGTCAACAACCTGCGCGACATCGACACCGACCCCGCCCACGGCAAGATGACCCTGGCGGTCCGCCTGGGGGAGGGGAGCGCCCGGCGCGCCTTCTCCCTCATGCTTCACGTGCCCCTGCTGCTGGGGGCCGTCGCCCTGGTGTGGGCGCGCGAGACCGGATCAGCCAGCCCCGTCGACGGCGGGGGACACATCAGCCCGCTGCTGACCCTGGTCATCGCGCTGGCGGCGCCGCTCCTGCTCCTGCCGCTGGTGCGGCGGGCCACCGCGCCGGTGCGCTCCGGCGCCCGGGGGCGTGATCTCATCGCCTCCCTGCGTGATGCGGGCCTGCTGGAGCTGGCCTACGGTGTCGTCTTCGCCGCCGCCACCGTCATCATCACCCTGTGAGCCCGGGGTGGGGCGGACGTGGACCACACGAGTCGAGACCTCGAGCGGTCAACGAAGTACATCGAGTGGGTACCCGTTCCGGCGCGCTGGATCGAGCGGCGCTTCCTCGTCTTCACCGCGCTGCGCAACCCGGGATGCATCCTCCTTCATCTCGTCATGTTCCCGCTCCTGGCTGCCACCGCAGGAATCGCCGCTGGAGTCCTTCTGGTACTGACAGGGGTACCCAGTGAGGCCGTGACGGGTGCCTACGTCCTCGGTGGCCTGGTCGTGGCCTCCTTCATGGCCTACCGACTGCTGAGCTTCACCGTGTTCAACGCCTCGGGCGTGCACATCTTCCGGTTCATCGGATGCTGGTGGTGGCAGACCGACATCCCCTGGGTGGCCTTTCGTGAGACGGCGTGTGTGAACCTTGACAGGGGGCTCCGCACGAGCAGCGGCTTGACGCCTCCCGATACGCACAACCTGGCGCTGCATCTGACGACCATGGAGGAGTGGGCCGGGTTCGTCGAGGCCGGGGTGGTTCAGGGCGGTCGCTCTGTTCCGGTGGCGGGCCTCCCGCCGAGGGACCGTCTGGCGCTGGCCGAGGCCTTTGAAGCGCAGCACTACTCCTGGCCGTTTGACGACGCATCGACGATCGTTCCCGGATTTGTGCGCCAGTCTCACCCCGATGGGCGGCGTCAGGAGGCACAGGAGCGCCTCGCGTTCGTAGGGTAGGTCGCGCGTTCGTACCCTTAACCCTCGAACACGTGACCTAAGGTACGAACGCGACGGCGGCCTGCCAGGCCTCTTCCCTTCGACCTCACCCTCGTCTTCAGCCCCGCCCTCGTGGAGTACTGGCGGATGCCGACCGCCGCACCTATGAGAGAGCCACCAAGCCCTGCGGGCTCAGCGGGCCGGTTCGGCGTCGAGCGGAACCCACGGGTCGGGCTGGTGGGTGATGCGGTTGCGCACGTCCCGGCGCACGAGCTCAATCGACCATAACCAGATGACGTGCCCCAGCGCCTCGGAGAAGTGCTCCGCCCAGGTCTGCCCACCGTCGACCCACGGGAAGGGCGAGGGGACCGTGCCCGTCAGCGGCATGAGCACCAGGTGCGCCCCCACCCACACGAGCAGACCGAAGGCGGCCCCCTGCCACAGCGTGATCGACTTGTAGTACTCCGCCATGACGCAGTAGAAGACGGCGAAGACGATCGCGGTGCCGACTCGACGCCGCGTTGGGTCGGTCCTCCTCAGCAGGGTGGACAGCATGGGTGTCTCCAGATGTCGGGAACATGCACGGGAACCGGGTCGGTGGACGGCTTGCAGATCGAACGGTGTCTTAGTCGTCCGTTGTCCACCGACCCGGCCTCCCGGAAGCCTGGCATGGGAAGAGGCCGGGCCGCAACGTTGCCATCATCCCCTCCGGTCACCTCCGCTGCGCCGAGGCACGGCCGAGGCTCGGCCGAGGCGCCGAACCGTGGAGAAAAGCCGGCGAGGGCCTCGCCGCAGCCGGTGCTGCCGCGAGGCCCTCGCCAGACGGGTCGTGCAGGTCTGCCGGCTCAGTTGCCGCCGCCCTGCTGGCCACCCTGCTGGGTGCCGGCGCTGCTGTCTGCACCGCCCTGCTGCTGGCCACCCTGCTGTCCGGGCTGCTGGCCTCCCTGGTGCTGGCCGCCGGGCTGGTTGTCGCCCTGAATGGAGCCACCCTGCTGCTGGCCGCCCTGCTGGCCACCGGGCTGGTTGTCGCCGCCAGGCTGCTGGCCACCCTGCTGGGTGCCGGCGCTGCTGTCCGCACCACCCTGCTGGTGGTCGCCGCTGGGCTGCTGGCCCTGAGGGACGGTGGGGTGAGCGCTTCCGCCGTTGGTGCCACCGGTCATCTTGCTGTCAGCGCTGGGCGTGGCAACACCACCGTCGCTGGTCTTGCCCGCGGTCTGCTTGGTGGCGGGAGTGGTCGAGTTGCTCGAACCGGAGCCCGAGCAGGCCGCCAGACCGAGTCCGGCGGTGACGATGAGGAGCGAGGTGGCGAGGGTCTTGGCACGTGTAGCGGTGAATCGCATGAGATCTCCTATGCGCTTGCTGGTGCAGTGTCAGAGCGGGATGGTCCGCTCTTGCGGGTCCGGAACGCCGTCGTCCATGGAGCTCGAGGAAGAACCCGACGACGCCCGTCACGAGTGATGATCGTCATAGGCGGCTATGTGGTTGTTCGACAATCCCCGTTGCCGATGGCTCCGAACCTCTTTCGAGACTAGCAACAAGAAACTGACCGAAAGGGTGAAGTATCGTGACAACCGTCTCGAGTCTGGTGGCCATCGGGCTGCTGGGAGGGCTCATCACGGGTATCTCCCCGTGCGTTCTTCCCGTGCTCCCCGTCATCCTCCTCTCCGCAGGAGCGCAGGGCGCACGCGGCGATGGCGGCGATGAGAAGGGGGGCGACGGCGGCTTCGCCTCCCGCTTCCACCCCTACCTCGTGGTAACCGGCCTTGTGGTCAGTTTCACGGTCTTCACGCTCCTCGGATCGACCGTGCTGAGCCTGCTCCACCTGCCGCAGGACCTCATCCGCTGGATCGGCATCGTCATGCTCGCCCTGATCGGCCTGGGCATGATGGTCCCGAGGGTCATGGAGATCCTCGAGCGCCCCTTCGCGCGCTTCCAGCGCTTCGGCGGCTCGAGGAACCCCTCCAACGGCTTCCTTCTGGGCCTGGTCCTGGGCGCTGCGTACGTGCCCTGCGCGGGCCCGGTCCTGGCGGCCGTCGCTGTCGCGGGAGCCACAGGGAGGGTCGGCGCCGACACCGTCGCCCTGGCCGTGTCCTTCGCCGTTGGCACAGCGATCCCGCTGCTGGCCTTCGCCCTGGCCGGACGCGGTATCACGGAGAGGATTCAGGCCTTCCGCACCCGCCAGCGCGCCATCCGCGTCACCGCCGGCGTCGTCATGCTCGGGCTGGCCGTGGCCCTGGTCCTGGACGCCCCGGCCGCGCTCCAGCGCCGCCTGCCCGACTACACCGCCTCCCTCCAGGCCCGCACCGACGACCTCCTCCACGGTGACTCCTCCTCCGGGGCCTGCCGTCCCGGAGCCACCACTCTTGGTGACTGCGGCCCCCTTCCCGCCATCGACGGCGCAGTGGCCTGGATCAACACGCCCGGTGGCCAGCCCCTGACCCAGCAGGACCGCGCCGGCAAGGTCACCCTGGTCGACTTCTTCGCCTACTCGTGCATCAACTGCCAGCGCTCGGTCCCCGGCATCGAGAAGCTGCACGAGACCTACGCCGCCTCCGGCCTGCAGGTGATCGGCGTCCACTCCCCGGAGTACGCCTTCGAGAAGGAGGTGGACAACGTGCGTGGCGGCGTCAAGCGCCTGGGCATCACCTACCCCGTGGCCGTCGACTCCAACCTGACCACCTGGACCAACTTCGACAACCACTACTGGCCCGCCCACTACCTGGCCGACGCCCAGGGCAACGTCCGTCAGACCCATGTCGGAGAAGGCGGGGAGGCGGCCACGGAGAAGCTCGTCCGCGAGCTGCTCATGCAGGCCAACCCGAAGGTGACCCTCCCCGCCCCCGTCTTCTCCGAGGCGAAGGACGACGCCGGCACGAACAGCCCCCGCACCCCCGAGACCTACCTGGGCTCGGACCGGGCCTCCGGCTTCACCCAGGGAACCCTCCAGAAGGGACAGCACACCTTCTCCTTCCCCTCCCAGCTCCAGGCCGACACCTTCGCCCTGGACGGCACGTGGACAGCGGAGCCGCAGTCCATCGCCCCGGTCGGGGGCAAGGGCCGCCTGCGCCTGTCCTACCGAGGTAAGCAGGTCAACCTCGTCGTCTCCGGCGAGGGGGACCTGACCTGGACGGTCAACGGGAAGACCCGCACCGCCCACGTCTCCGGCGTGCCCAACGGGATGGAGCTGGTCCACACCGAGGAGGTGGGATCGGGCGAGCTCGAGCTGGAGGCCTCGCCCGGACTGCAGCTCTACTCCTTCACCTTCGGGTGACCCGGCGGTGAGAGCGGAAGTGACGCAGGAGACGGTGCGATGAGCCTGGCCACGCTGGAGGCGCGGAACGGGACGCGCACCGCCTCCGCCCGTGCACTCGCCTACCATTCCCCTGTGACAAGCAGCAGTTCCGCCAGATCTGAGGGGGAGTGGATCGCGCAGGTGGCCGACGGCGACGCCGACGCCTTCGCCCGTCTCTACGACGCCTGGTCCTCCCGGCTGTTCGCGCTGATCCTCCAGATCGTCGTCGACCGCGCCCAGAGCGAGGAGGTCCTCCAGGAGGTCTTCCTCGAGGTGTGGCGCACGGCCGGCTCCTACTCCCCGGCGCGGGGCAGCGTCCGGGCCTGGCTGGTGACCATGGCCAGGCGCCGGGCCATCGACCGGGTCCGCTCCTCCCAGTCCTCCCGGGAGCGGGAGAGCCGCTGGCGTGACTACATGCCCGACGTCGACCTGACGGTCCAGCAGGTCGAGGACAGACTCGTGGGCGAGCAGGTGCACCGGGCGCTCGAGGCGGTGGGGGAGCCCTACCGCTCCACCATCGAGCTCGCCTACTTCACGGGCCTGACCCACCGTGAGATCGCCCGCCGCACGAACACACCGCTGGGAACGGTCAAAACCCGCATCAGGGACGGAATGGCACGGTTACGACGAGAGCTGGGGGTGCAGTCATGAGCGAACGCGATAAGACTCACGAGGACGCCATCAACGGCGAGGCCGATGCGCAGGGCGTCGAGGGGCTCGACGGCGCGCAGGAGCGTGACGTGGTCGAGCTCTTCGACGACGAGCTCGACTCGGAGGCGGCCGCCCTGCTGGGTGCCTCGCTGCGGCCCGTGGACCCGCCGGCCGCGATCCGCTCCTCCCTTCTGGAGACCATTGCGCGCGAGCCTCAGACGGAACGCGTCGACCAGGCTGAGGACACCGCGGAGGAGGACGCCGGCGACCGCGACGCTGTCGGCGGCAGCAACAGTGGCAGTAACAGCAACAGTGACAGTGACAGTGACAGCGACGGTGATGGCGACTCGGTGGGCTCTGAGGTCCTCAGTCTCGATGCGCACCGCCGTCGCCGCTCGGCCTGGCGCACCGGCCTGCTGCGGGCGGCCGCGGCCGTGGTCCTGCTCGGTGTCGGCATCGGTGTGGGGCGCTGGAGCGTGCGGGGCGCGGTCGATGAGGCCATGGACTCCATGGCGGCGACCCAGCACTACGCCCACCTCAACCAGGCCCAGGACGTCCAGCGGGTAACCGACACGATGCCCGACGGGCACGTCGCGACCCTCACCTGGTCCCGGGACATGAGCATGACCGCGCTGACCCTGCCGGCCGCCATGAAGGAGTCCGCCAGTGGGCGCAGCCTCCAGGTCTGGCTCAAGGAGGGGGAGACGACCACCTCACTGGGCGTCTACGACCCCCGGGACGGAGCCGGCTTCTCCTTCCTGGACGTCATGCCCAAGCCCGGCCAGCAGATCGTCATCACCGTGGAGCCGGCCGGAGGGTCGGCCCAGCCGACGACGCCGCCCCTGGTCACCCTGCGAGTGAGTGAGGATGCCGGCCGGTCCGGCGCCGCCACCGGCTCGCCGAGCCCCGCGTCCTCGACTGATCCCACCGGAGACTCCGCCTAGCGGCGGACCGAGGGGGCGCGGCGAGGCGGCACAAGCACCCGAGTCGTGATGTAGATAACAGTAAAGTCACCCTGGGAGGGATGGTCTCGACGCTGACGGACGTCAGTGCCTCTGAGGCGTTTTCCCGTTATTCCGCGGTTTCCTGAGGCTGGGCGGACGTGGCGGGTGACGAGGGCGGTCAACGTTGCGATGAGCGGACAACAATGTGCACTTCTATTTCCGACTCCGGCGGGAATCGGAGGGGAATTTCGAGGGTGCGAGTTCCTTTCGGAGTATTCTCTTCATTCCGGTCCTCGCCACAATTCTGAATGCTCTTGGGATATCGCCCCGGAGTTCTCGTAGGCGGTCGCGCTGACGGCTCATGGTCAGAAATGGTCAGAAGTAGTACGGGAAGGATGACCAGTCGGGGGTGCGGCGCTGAAGGAATGCGTCGCGCCCCTCCACGGCCTCGTCAGTCATGTAGGCCAGGCGCGTGGCCTCGCCGGCGAAGACCTGCTGGCCGGCCAGGCCGTCGTCGGCCAGGTTGAAGGCGAGCTTGAGCATGCGGATGGCCTGCGGGGACTTGCCCGCCACCGTGGCCGCGTACTCCAGGGCCCGTTCCTCGAGCTCGGCGTGGGGGACCGCCTCATTGACGACGCCCCAGCGCTCGGCGGTGACGGCGTCGTAGGTGCGGGCCAGGAAGAAGATCTCGCGGGCCCGCTTGTCCCCGACCTGCCGGGCCAGGAGCGCGGAACCGTAGCCGGCGTCGAAGCTGCCGACATCGGCGTCGGTCTGCTTGAAGCGCGCGTGCTCGATCGAGGCCAGCGACAGGTCGCACACGACGTTGAGACTGTGACCGCCACCGGCGGCCCAGCCCGAGACGGCGGCGATGACCGCCTTGGGCATGGTGCGGATAAGGCGCTGAACCTCCAGGATGTGGAGCCGGCCGGCCCGTGCGGTGTCGAGGCGGGCCCGGGCGGCGGCGACGTCGGCCTCGTGGCTGTAGGCGCGGTCCTCAGACTCGCCTGCGGCCGTCGGGGACTGTGGCGAGTCCTCCTGCTCGTAGCGGTAGCCGTCCCGGCCGCGGATGCGCTGGTCGCCGCCGGAGGAGAAGGCCCAGCCGCCGTCGCGCGGGGAGGGGCCGTTGCCGGTGAGGATGACGGCGCCGACGTCACCGCTCATGCGCGCGTGGTCCAGGACCCGGTAAAGCTCGTCGACGGTGCGGGGGCGGAAGGCGTTACGCACCTCGGGCCGGTTGAAAGCCACCCGGACTACCGGCAGGTCCCGGAGCCAGGCGCCGTTCTCACTCCGGACGCAGCCCCTGTGGTAGGTGATGTCCGTGAGGGCCTGCGCCCGCTGCTGGGAGGGGTCCGCGCCGGCCTCGGCGTGGGGGAAACCGGACACCTCCCGCCAGCGGGCGGGGGAGAAGATCTCTGAGACTCGGCGCGGCAACGGGTGGGCGGAGGTGGCGTTCATGGCCTCAGCGTAGGGCCACCGGGGCTCGACCCCACCCCTGGGTGCCGGTGCTCATCGCCGTGGCCCCTAGTTCCCCAGGGCCGCGGCGATGAGCTCGGTGCGCGAGGTGTGGCCGAGGCGGTGGAGGACCTCGGAGACGTAGATGCGCACGGTGTTCTCAGAGATGCCGAGCTTGCGGGCGATGCGCCGGTTGGTCAGCCCCTCCAGGAGGCAGGTGTAGATGTCTCTCAGGCGGGGCGGCAGCTCATTGACCAGCTCCTGGATGCGGGCCTCCGCGGTGGCGCGCTTCTGCTCGGACTGGTAGGCGCTGACAAGCATCTTCGTGGGGCGTGAGGACATGACGGGCTCGCCACGGCTGGCGCGCAGCAGCGCCGCAGCGACGTTCTCGGTGCTCTCGTCCTTGGTGATGAAGCCATTGACGCCCTCGGCCAGGGCCTCGGCGAGCATCTCGTCACGGCTGAAGACGGTGAACATGACAATGGGCATCCTGGGGAAGCGCTCATAGATCGCTCTGGCGGTCTGGGCGCCATCCATCTCCGGCATGTCGCTGTCCAGCAGGACGACGTCGATGGGCTGCTGCCCGGTCATGAGCAGACTAATGGCCTGCCGTCCGCCGGAGGCGGCGGCGACGACGGTAATGGCCCGCTGCGAGTCGAGCTGTTCGGCGAAGGTGGTGCGAATGAGCGGGTCGTCATCAACGATGAGGACTCGCAGGGAACGCAGGGTGTGACTAGGCATAAGCGGCTCCGTCCGGTGGCGACATGAGGGATCTCGCATTAGTGGTTGGTGTGGCGATCTCGTTCCAGGGAAGACTGGCGAGAACGGTCCAGGAGGCTCCGATCCGGTTCGAGCTCAAGGAACCCCCGGCATTCTCGAACCGGTCCTGGAGGGCCCATAAACCGTACCCCCCGTGCATCTCCTCGGGCACCTTCTGATCATGCCAGGGAGAGCTGAAGCTGATGAAAAGGGTGTCCTGCTCCTGCTCCACGAAGAGGGAGACAAGGTCGCGGGGGAAGTTGTACTTGAGGGCGTTGAGGGTGTTCTCGCGGATGAAGGCGACCAGGAGCCGGCCGAGCTCGGAGCGGTGCAGCGCCGGAATCCTCTCGATGCCGTCGAGGTCGGCGTCCAGAACGATCTCGCGCTGCGCCAGCGTGGAGACGCTGGAGTCGACGATCTCCTGAAGGGTGGGCTCCTCCTTGGGCGGCCCCTGGGAGACGGCGAGGTTGTGGATGAGCAGGCGCAGGTGGGCGAGGGCCTGCTGGGTCCGGTCCTGCAGGTCGAGGACCCGGTCGCGGTCATCGCCGAGGGGGAGCCTGATGGAGCGGGAGATGATGAGCATGCGGGTGAGGTCGGCGGCCAGGTCGTCATGGAGGCTGTCGGCGATATCGCGGCGCAGCTGCTGAATGAGCTCGGCAGCAATCTCCTTGGAACGCTCCGCCTCCTGCCTCATCTCCTCCAGGCGGTCTTTGGTATTGCGGATCAGGACTCCGAAGGAGGCGCAAAAGATTCCCCAAAGGAATGTCCAGAATACTGCAGGAAGGAATGGGATTCCTGATATGAGCTGCGCCAGGGTAAATATAGAGAGTTGAATGAGGGCGAGTTTAGATTTTCTGTCCGCCAGAAGGTCTACGGCCATCGCGTACACTAGGATCCACGCCCACACTATATGTGATCCAGGAATGGAGAAGGTAACTAAAAGTACGGTGGAGAATGTGCCTATCCCAACTCGCCTATCCTTTATGAAGACATATGGAAGGAATGCAAGTATTTGAGATGTTTCACCGAGAATAGATAAATTTCTGTCAGATTTGAGGGTGAGATATGTGTAAGCATCCAGAAGGATGACGGGGGCAATTGCTGAAATGAGGGCTACTCGCCTCAGGCGTGGCAAAATGCTCCGGTGCTGCATCCAGAGTCGTGAGAGAAAATTGCCGTTCTGCATAGTCCTTGAGGTGAGTGCTGAAGTCGTGTTCGGTATGTGTTCTTGTCTCGGGTGTTTGGTGGCGGAAAGATGCCGCCACCCCTAAGGGGTGGGCTTAGGGGTGGCGGGGGTGGTGCTTGTCAGTCGAACCAGCGGTTATTCTTTCGGTCGCACCAGATGGAGGGAGGGAACATGCACCAGTCGTGGACGGGGCGCCCAAAGGTGCTTGCTGAGTCGTCGTGTCGTGCGGGGGCGGTGGCCGGTGCGGCGCTGGCCGGCGCGGCGAAGCCCGCCAGGAGCAGGGCGACAAGGGAGATGCGGACGACAGATTTCATGGAGGGAACTCCTGTCTCGGGGATGTTACGAACAATTTATCTTACCATTCCTGTGGTTTGCGACAACTGCGTTCTTCGCCGTCCCGGTTGATTCTTCGCTCAACAAAACCAGCCGATGGCGGGCGACGGCGGGGGTGCGGACCATTCCTGCCGGCGGCCGGGCGGAGACACCCCTGACCTCCGACTACGCTGTGCCCATGACACAGACCGGTGCGACCGCCAGCCGTCCCTTCGTTCCCGTGGCCGAGGGCGGGGGGCGAATCGACTCCGAGACCGGTGCCCTGCGCGAGGTGATCGTCCACCGTCCCGGCGGGGAGATCGCCCGCCTGACCCCCATCAACGCCGACTCCCTGCTCTTCGACGACGCCCTCAACGTCCCCCGGGCCCAGGCCGAGCACGACGCCTTCACCGCGATCCTGCGCTCCGAGGGCGTCATCGTCCACGACTTCCGCGAGCTGTTCACCGAGGTCCTGGCCGTCCCCGAGGCCCGCCGGCTGGTCCTGGACGAGGCCGTCGGTCCCGACGTCGTCGGCGTCTCCGCCTCCGAGCTGCTCATCGACTACTTCCAGTCCCTGCCCGACGCCGACCTCGCCGAGGTGCTCCTGGGCGGCATCACCCGCACCGAGCTGCGCGAGCGCCTCAGCTCCTGTGACGGGCGCGACCTGTTCTCCTCCACCTACCTGTCCACCCTGGAGGGGCCGTTCGTCGTCACCCCCCTGCCCAACCTGCTCTTCAGCCGCGACGCGTCGGCCTGGCTCTACGGCGGGGTCTCGGTCAACTCCATGGCCCTGGAGCCGCGCCGTCGCGAAGCCATCGGCTACGAGGCCGTCTACCGCCACCACCCGGCCTTCGGCCCGCGCCTGGCCGAGCTCGCCGGCTCCGACGGCCCGGACGCCCGCCTGTGGCGCGAGGAAGGGCGGGTCTCGGCCGCCTCGACCATCGAGGGCGGCGACTTCCAGATCCTGGGCAACCGGACCCTCGTCATGGGCCTGACCCACCGCTCCACCGCCGCCGGCGTGGAGCGCCTGGCCTCCCAGCTCTTCGCCTCCGGCGTGGCCGACCGGGTCATCGGCGTCCACATGCCCGACGCCGCCTTCTACACCCAGCTCGAGGCCGTCATGCACTTGGACACCCTCATGACGATGGTCAGCCCCGACACCTACCTGCGCTTCCCCGGCTTCACCGAGGTCACCACCGTGGAGATCGAGCCCGCAGCTACCGGGCGGTCCCTCCAGGTGGCGGTCCACGACGGCTCTCAGATGGATGCGGTCCTCGCTCGCGCCGCCGGCATCGACTCTTTCCGCGTCATCAGCCCCGGCGCCTCCGACGAGGCCGAGGCCCTGCGCGAGCTCGCCCGGGACTCCTGCAACGTCGTGGCCCTGGCCCCCGGGCGTGTCATCGGCTACGCCCACAACCAGCGCGCCAACGACGCCCTGCGCAAGGCCGGCATCGAGGTCGTCGAGACCCCCGGCGTCGAGCTCGTGCGCGGCCGCGGCGGCTCGCACTGCATGACCTGCCCCGTCACCCGCGACGCGGTGTGAGCCCGGCCGGTCGGGGCGCTCAGAGCAGCCGGCAGGCCCCCGGCCCCGGCCTGGTGACGATCACCGCGGCCTGCTCGGCGCCCGGCTCACGGTCCCGGTAGGCCCCGATCCACTGCGCGGCGAAGGCCTCGGCGTCGTCGGCCCGCACCAGGGCGTACACCGACCCGCCCCACCCGGCGCCGAAGGAGGAGGCGCCGATGGCGCCCGCCTGGCGGGCCAGCGACACCATGAGCCGAGTCTGCGGCACCTGGTTGCACAGGCCGCGGTCGGCCAGCTCCTGGGAGCGGTGGAGGACCTCACCCACGCCCGGGTCGGCCGCGGCGATCAGCCGGGCGCCGGCGGGAACCAGGACGAGGGACTCGATGAGGAACTGCTCGATCCGCTGCCTCTCGTAGCCGGGTTCGCACAGCCCCAGCAGGTCCTTCAGAGCCGGGTCGTCGGCCGCCTGCTCGCCGGTGGCCTCCCCGACCAGGTGCCTGACCGCACCGGCCAGGGTGGCGTCAGTGCGTCCGGTGGACTCATTCCACCTGGCCAGCACCGCCTGGACGGTACTCGGCCCGCGGTTGTAGTCCTCCAGGGCCGCACCGGTCTTGTGGGCCAGCACCCCGCTCACGCCGACGACGAGCGCCCACTGGGCGGGGAAGGAGATGGTCTGATCGATGCGCATCGGGTCGAATCCGGCCAGGAGCAGCCGGTCCTGGGCGCCGCACAGCATGCCGGTGTGGTCCTCGCTCCCGCCGCGAGTGCCCACCCCGCTGGTCCCCGGCAGGTCCCGCCACGCCCGTCCACCCTCCACGGCGGCGAGGTAGCCGGCCAGGGACAGCCGATCGGGCATCGACTCGATCCACCGGGGATCCTCGTCCCAGCCGTTGAGGGAGGCCAGGGCCAGGGCCGTGGCGCACACCAGCGCGGAGGACGAGCTCATCCCGGAGGCCGGCGGCAGGTCCGAGGAGACGGACAGGTGGGCCGCGGCTCCCGCCCCGAAGTTGAGGGTGAGGCGGTCCAGCACCGTCTGAAGGTAGCGGCCCCAGTGGCCCGGCTCCAGGCCCGGGTCCACCCCGGCGCGCAGGGTGACCGGATCACCGCCGTCCGTGGTGGCGGTCAGGGACCCCGGCGGCCCCGCCACGCGAAGCGCCCGAGCCGTGATCGCCCGGTCGACGGCGCCGACCAGGACCGAGCCGCCGGCGTAGTCGGTGTGCTTGCCCAGCACCTCGACGCGCCCGGGCACCCGCCAGGCGGTCTCCTCGGGCGCCTCACTCAACGCCCCGTGCGTCCCCCGGCTCACAGCGACACCTCCGTTTCGGACAGGCGGGCCTCGACCTCGGCGATGTCCTCACGCCGCGACAGGTCCAGGACCCCGCCGGTCGCTGCCAGGACCGAGACCGGACCGGGCAGGGCGCGCACGGCGTCGACGATCTCCAGCTCGCCGCGCGGCGAGGGGATGATGCGGCGGCAGGCGGCGAAGATCTCCGGGGTGAACCGGAAGGCGTTCATCGACACCGGGGCGTGGGGACCGGCGGCCCGAACCACCTCCGCTGAGGGCTTCTCCACGATCTCCTCCAGCGCCCCGTCGCGGGCGCGCACGAGGGCGAAGGCGGCGATCCGCTCGGCGGGGATGTTGGACTCGGCCACCAGGGCGGCACGGTCGAAACCGGCCAGGGCGTTGCCCCGGTGGCGGGCCAGGTCGCGCAGCACCTGACGGGGGTAGTAGTTGTCCCCGTTGACCATGAGGAAGGGCTCCCCGCCCACGGCGGCCTCGGCGGACAGGACGGCGTCGGCCGTCCCCAAGGGGTTGACCTGGACGGCCAGGTCGATCGTGAGCCGGGTGAGTTCCAGGGAGTCGATGTGGCGGCGGAAGTCCTCGTGCTCGGGCCCCACGACCAGGACGGCCCGCTCGATCCCGGCGTCGACCAGGGCCGAGAGGCTGTAGTCGATGAGCCGGTGCTCGCCGATGGGCATGAGGGCCTTGTAGCCGCTGGCCGCGGCCGTGGCCTGCTGGGAGGTCAGGCCGGAGCCGGCCGCGCTGCTCGCCCGCATGCGTGTGCCCAGGCCCCGGGCCAGGACGACGGCGACACGGGTGCGCTCCGCCGCGCCGCTCACCGTCTCAGTGATCGCGTCTGTCATGGGTTCCTTCCTCCTGCCCGTCTCAGGCGTCCAGGCCGTAGTGGCTCGCGACGGCGGCCGCGGTGGCCCGGGCCGCGTCACCGGTGGGCATCTCGGCGAAGACCCGCAGGAGCGGCTCGGTGCCCGAGAAGCGGATCGTCACCCAGCCGCCGCAGGTGAAGTAGACCTTGCAGCCGTCCTGCCAGGAGACGCGCTCGACGTCGTGGGTGAAGGCGGGCAGGTCGTGGGCGCTGAAGATGCGCTCCTGAAGCTCGGCGCGCCGCTCGGAGGTGAAGCCGTAGGCGTTCTCCACCATGACGAGCTCACCGTACCGGGCCACGATGTCGGCGTAGAGCTCGGAGAGCCTCTTGCCCGAGGCCGCCACCGCCTCGACCAGCAGGGAGCCGGCGTAGACCCCGTCCTTGCCGGGGATGTGGCCGCGCACGGTCAGGCCCCCGGAGGACTCGCCCCCGATGACGGCCCCGGTCTCAGCCATCTTGGCGCTGATCCACTTGAAGCCGACGGGCACCTCGTAGCAGACCTGCCCGTGGGCCGCCGCGACCCGGTCCAGCAGGTGGGTGGTGGACATGTTGCGCACGGCCGGCCCCGACCAGCCCTTGCGGGTCAGCAGGTAGTCGTAGAGCAGGACCAGGACCTGGTTGGGGGTGAGGTAGGCGCCGGTGTCGTCAATGATGCCCAGGCGGTCCGCGTCCCCGTCGGTGGCGATGCCCAGGTCCGCGCCGGACTCGACGACGGCGTTGCGCAGGGTGGTGACCGTCCCCTCGGTGGGTGAGGGCATGCGGCCCCCGAACAGGGGGTCGTGGCGGTCGTGGATGACGTCGACCTGGCAGCGGGCGGTCAGCAGGATCGTCTGCAGGCTGGTCTCGGAGACCCCGAACATGGGGTCCAGCACGATGTGCATGTGGGCGTGGCGGATGGTCTCGGTGTCGAGCTTGTCGATGATGGCATCCAGGTACCAGTTGATGGAGCGCTGGACGGTGACCAGCTCGCTGGATCGGGCCTCATGGGGCTCGACGCTGCGCACGTCCGCATCCGTCAGGCCCTGCAGGGAGGCGGTGAGCTCGTCGGTGACCTTCAGGTCGGCGTCGCGGCCGCCGGGCAGGAAGATCTTGATGCCGTTGTACAGGGCCGGGTTGTGGGAGGCGGTCACGGCCATCCCGTACGCGGCCCCCAGGCGGCGCACCGTCCACATGGTGGTGGGGGTCGGGGAAGGGCGGTCGATGAGGGTGACCCGGATGCCGTTGCCGACGAGCACCTCGATGGCCCACCAGGCGGCGGTGTCGGACAGGAAGCGGCGGTCATAGCCGATGACGACGCCCTGCTCGGACGTGCCCTCCTTCAGGATGCGGTTGGCCAGCCCCTGGGTCAGGAGCCTGACGTTGGCGCGGGTGAACTCGTCGCCGATCACGGCTCTCCAGCCGCCGGTGCCGAAGTGGATCATGGTGGTTCCTCTGCTGAGGTGCCGTTGCCCGGGACGGGGCGGCGAGGTGGATAGGGGGTGGTGAGGGAGGGCGCCGGGTGGGAGGGGCTCAGCCCTTGACGGCGCCGGCCGCCAGGCCGGACTGCCAGAAGCGCTGCAGGCCCAGGAACAGCCCGATCAGGGGGATGACGCCCAGGAGAGCGCCCTGGAGGAGCGCCCCGTACTGGGGGTTGAAGTAGGTCGACATGCCGTAGAGCCCCAGGGTGACGGGCTTGAGCTCGGCGGAGTTGATGGTCATCAGCGGCAGGAAGAAGTTGTTCCAGGTGGCCACGAAGATGAACAGGAAGATGGTCACTATCGCCGGTGCGAGCAGCCGCAGCACGATGGTGAAGAAGATGCGGATCTCGCTGGCCCCGTCGATGCGGGCGGAGTCGATGATCTCGTTGGGCACCGAGGAGTCGGCGTAGACGCGGCCCAGGAAGACCCCGAAAGGGCTGACCGAGCACGGCAGGATGATCGACCAGACGGTGTTGGTCAGGTGCACGGCGTCGAGGACCAGGTACAGCGGGATGGTCAGCAGCGCGATGGGCATGAGCAGGCCAGAGAGGATGACGACCTGGACGGCGCCCCGGCCCGCGAACTCGAACTTCGCCAGGCCGTAGCCGGCGGACACCGACAGGAGCGTGCCCAGCACCCCGGCGACGCTCGAGTAGAGCAGAGAGTTGAGGATCCAGCGCCAGAAGAGCCCCTGGGTCCAGCTCATGAGCGCGCTGTAGTTGGTGGAGAAGCTGTTGCGTCCGGAGAACCACCACCCGGAGGTGGTCAGCAGGTCGGAGTTGGACTTGGTGGAGGAGACGATGAGCCAGTAAACCGGGCCGAGCATGTAGGCCAGGACGATGACCAGAACCGCGATGGTCAGGGTCCGTGCGGGGATTGACGGGCGCAGCGAACGAGGAGTGTCGGTGGGCTTCACTTGTCGATCCTGTTCTGCACGAGGGCGTAGAGGGCGGCCAGGACGCCGGCCACCAGGGCGATGAGGACGGAGATCGCCGAGGCCGGACCCGAGCCGGAGGGCGAGAGCGCACCGGTCATCGAGTTGTAGGCCATCATCATCGGCGTGTAGTCCAGCCCCATCCACTGGTTCTGGCTGTACAGGACGGTGGGCTCGTTGAACAGCTGCACCGTCCCGATGATGGAGAGCAGGACCGCCAGCAGCGAGGCGGAGCGGACCATGGGGATCTTGATGCGCCGGACGATCTGCCACCCGCTGGCCCCGTCGATGCGGGCGGCCTCGTAGAGCTCACGGGGCACGGACTGCAGCGCCGCCAGGAAGATGAGCATGTTGTACCCGGTGAAGGTCCACGTCGTGATGTTGGCCATGGACCACAAGATGATGCTGCGACCGAAGAAGTCCACCTTGAGGCCCACCAGTCCCAGCAGCTCATTGATGGGGGAGAAGCTGGGGTTGTACATGTAGAGCCACATGATCGCGGCCACGATCCCGGGGATCGCGTAGGGCAGGAAGAAGCCCAGGCGGAAGACCGTCACCCGCTTGACCAGGAGGGAGTCGAGCACCAGCGCCAGGGCGAGGGCCGCCAGGATCATGACCGGGACCTGGACCACTCCGAACAGCAGGACCCGGCCCAGCCCCTTCCAGAAGGCAGGCTGACCCGCCGCCTGGACGTAGTTGTCCAGGCCCACGAAGGTGCTCACCTTCTCCCCGCCGCCGTAGAGGTCCGAGCCCGAGGCGACGTCGCGGAAGAAGGAGCGGTAGACCGACACCACGATCGGAATGAGGAAGACGACGGCGAACATGGCCAGGAACGGGGCCACGAACCCGATGCCCGCCCGGGCCTCCCTGCGCCTTCGCAGCGAGGTGGTACGGATGGCGGATACGCCCGGAGTCGTTGTCGTCGTGCTCATGATGCTCTCACTTCGATCGTGGTGCCGGTGGCTGCCTGTGTCTGCCGGTGGGCCGTGCTCGATCGCCTACTCGGCGACGGGCAGGTTGGCGTCCTTCAGGGAGCTGACGGAGGTCTTCTGGGCCGCCTGGAAGATGTCATCGACCTTGCCGGTCCCCTTCCCGGCCGCCTCGGCGGCCTTGGTCATGGGGTCGGCCAGGGAGGGCCAGGTCGGCATGAAGCCGAATGTGGAGTTCACGGCCGCGTTGGCCTTGGTGAACTCGGCGTAGACATCCTGGCCTCCGAAGAAGGTGGAGATGGTCTGCGGGGTCTTCACCGGGGCCTTCGCGGTCAGGACCAGTCCCTGGGTGGCCAGGTCATCGACCTGGGTGTTGAACCAGTCGTTGAAGGCCATGGCCCCCTCGGGGTTGGAGCAGCCCTTGAGGACTGCCACGCCGGAGCCGCCGTCGGGACCGGACATGGCCTTGTCACCGAAGGCGGGCAGCTGGGCGACCGCCCAGGACCCGGCATTGGGGGAGTCCTTCATGGTGTCGGCCAGGAGCGCGCCCTCCCAGGCGGCCCCGATGGTGCCGATGAGCTGCTGGTCGACCAGCGCCTTGCCGAAGGCGTCGTCCCAGCGGTTGGCCACGAGGGCCGTCTTGGAGTCCAGGACCCCCTGCCAGAAGGAGGAGACCTTGGCGGTCTCCGGGCTGGAGACGTTGACCTTCCACTTGTCGTTCTCAGCGCTGAACCACTGGGCGCCGGCCGCGGCCGCCTGACCCGCCAGGGTGTTGGGGGCCTCGTCGGGCTCGAAGGCCAGGGCGTACTTGCCCTGCTCGGCCGCCTTCTTGGCGACCTCGGCCAGCTCGGCGCTCGTCGTGGGCACCTTCAGCCCGAGCTGGTCGAAGGCGGCCTTGTTGTAGAAGTAGACCAGCGGGCCGGAGTCCTGCGGCAGGCCGACGACGGTCTTGCCCACGGTCATCAGCGACATCGACCCCTCGGAGAAGTGGTCCTTGTACTTCTCGGCCTGGGCGGAGACGTCGGTGAGCAGGCCGGAGGTGTAGAGCTTGGGGATCTCGGCGTAGCCGACCTGCGCCAGGCAGGGGCCGGTTCCGGCCTTGACGTCGTTCTCCAGCTTGACATTCATGTCCGCGGCCTTGCCGTCGAACTTGGTGGCCTCGACCTTCATGTCGGGGTGCTCGGAGTTCCAACGGGCCACGATGTCGTTGACCTTCGTCATCCCCTCGCCGTCGGGCAGGCGGTGCAGGTAGCGGATGACGCCGCCGGAGGAGGCCGAGCCGGATGAGCCGGTCGTGGCCGAGCAGCCGGCGGTGAGCATCGCGAAGGCGAGCAGCGAGGCGGCCAGTGCATGTTTCTTCATGGGAGTTTCCTTCTTCGTCATTGAAAAGGCCCGGCGTCTGCCGGAAGGAGCGGGGGGCGCGGCGGGGCGGTGACAGGGAGCTGTCGGTGCTGTCGGTGTTGTGGGTGCGCGCCCGTGAGCGGAGCGTGGATATGGAACGGGGGTGGCTCACTGCGAGGCAGCGGTGAGCCACTGGTGGCCTCCTTCCTCCAGACGGACCGTCCGGGGGCCCTGGGGAGTCGGCACCGTCGTGGTGACGGGCTCCAGGGAGTTGTTGATGACGAGGGTGGTGCGCCCGTCGGGGTAGGCGGCCACCTCCACCCTGGGGTCGAGGGCCGCCCAGGCGGAGAACTCCTCCTGGCATCCCGCGGCCCAGAAGATGGCCCGGTGCAGCAGCCGGGAGTTCTGGGCGCTGTAGGGCAGTCCCGTGGCGTAGACCGCCCGGCCCCGACCCAGCTCGTGGACCGCGAGGCGGACCTGGCCGTGCGCGGCGTCGAGCACCCGGGTGGCGGGACTGGTGACGACGATGTCGGGGGTGCCCTCGCCGTCGTCGAGGCCGCCGGTCAGATCCCGGGTGATGAAGTGAGCCTCCGCCTCGGGCGGACGACGGCGCGTGCTCAGGCCCCAGCCGATCTCCCGGTCGACGCCCAGGACGTCGGCGAGCTGGAAGGTGACCCCGTGGGCGGGGTGGGCACTGGGCGCCCCCACTCCGATGAGGCCGCCGCCGGCGGCCACGAAGGAGCTGACCTGGGCCACCAGCTCTGAGTCCGCCCACTGCTCGCCCCCGGAGAAGGCGGTGCCCTCGGCGCCGGCGCAGATGAGGACCTTCACCTCCGGGGCCAGGCCGGCGCGCACGTCGTCGAAGGACAGGAACTCCACGTCCACCGGCAGGCCCGACAGCGCCTCGAGGACCCCCAGGTAGGTGTAGGTCTGGCGGTACCACAGCGCGTGCGCGACCATATGCGTCATCCAGGAGCGCAGGCGGCCCCAGGAGTTGACGACCGCGACCTTGAAGCCGGGGGTCAGCGGACGCAGCCCCGCAGAGCGCTCGTGGATGGCGCGGAACTCCGCGACGATCTGCTCGACGCGGTCGATGAAGTCGGGGTGCTCGACGGCTAGGGACAGGTAGCCTCCGTAGCCGATCCGGTCCAGGGGGGAGCGCACGATGGCGCGCCGGGCCTCCAGCCAGCTGCGGTTGGCCTCGGTGACGGGATCGCCCCCCGGGTGGAAGACATCGGGGAAGAAGTACGGCAGGAAGCGGCCCTCGGTGTAGCGCACGTGCGGGATGTCGGCGATCATCCGGCAGGTCGCCCCCGATCCGACCGAGCCGACGACGGCGTCCAGGCCGGTGGTGGCGAAGTGCTCGCCGTAGGGCTCGGTGCCGATCCAGTTGTCGCCCAGGAACATCATCGCCTCCTTGCCCTGGGCGTGAACGGCGTCGGTCAGCTCGCGCACCCGGGAGCACACGAAGCGCTGCTGGAAGTCGATCCAGTCGCGGAAGGCGCGGGTGGGAACCCTGAAGGGGGAGTTGTAGTAGCCGGCGTCGACGAAGTCCTCGGCGGTCAGGCGGTAGCCGTACTCCTCCTCGAAGGCCTCCAGGGCCGGGACGCTCACCGAGGCGGAGTAGCCGAACCAGTCGACGAAGCGCTCGGTGGCGTCGGCGCCATAGACGAGGGTGAAGTGGTAGAAGAAGGTGGTGAAGCGGACCACGTCCACCTCGGGGTGCTCCGTGAGCCAGGCGCTCAGGTGAGCGCGCACGTGAGACCACGTAGCCTCGTGGCGCACGTCGAAGGGCTTCTCCTTGACGCGCGTGGGGTCCTCGTCCCAGCCGTTGGTGAGGTAGTTGTACATCTGGGTGGGGTCCCAGGTCTGGATCGCCAGGAAGCTGACGGTGTAGACGTGCCCGGCGAGGGCCTCGTGCACGGTGACGGTGCGCCCGTCGGCCTCGATGCTCCACGCGGTGGCGGGCAGCTCCTGACCGGTGGTGCGGTCGTGGGCCTGCCACCAGCGCGTCACGTCGCAGCCGGTGTCGGGGCGGACCTGGTCGGCGAACCAGGAGGCCAGCAGGTCGATGCTCACGGGGCCGTCGGCGGTGGCGGCGACCCGGTCGGACATGAGGAAGATCCGGGTGGCCTCCTGCGGATGGGCGTCGGCCCAGACATTGTCGCCGCGGCCCACGAAGTAGGTGGAGTAGACCTTGGTGGCCAGCTCCGAGACGATGCCGGGCAGCTCGGTGCCGTCGGAGTTCCGCACGGCGTCGGCGCCCAGGCGGGCGATGAGACGGCGGACCTCCTCATCCATGCCGGTCTGGATCGGCAGGGTGAGGCGTCCCCCCGCCTGAGAGGGGAGCGGCGCCGCGGGCTGGGTCTGAAGAGACATCAGCACTCCTTCGGGCTGAATAGTCTGAACTCCGAACAAACTACAGCATGTGGCGCCCCTTGGCTACTGGCGAGGCGGTCGATAAGCCGGGTGGCGTCTAGCAGGCGGGCCTGATGTCCACCAGGGTGGGGTTGTCGAGCACGGACTCCAGCGCGACCAGGGCCGCCCCGTGTGACGAGGCCCACTGGCCCAGGTGGGAGGTCTCCAGCCTCACGGCGGCGCGCTGGTCCAGCAGTCGGTCCTTCAGGATGGAGGCGGTGGGGGAGACGAACACGTCGGCGAAGGCGGCCAGGTATCCCGACAGCACGATCACCTGAGGGTTGAGGACGTCCGCCAGGATCGCCAGGGCGCGTGCCAGTGCCTGCTGGGAGAGCCTCAGCCTGCGCGCGAGCTCGGTATCCCCGGCGTCGAAGCGCTGACGCAGGATCTCGATGCGCTCATCCAAGGAGGTGGTCTCGTCGCGCACCGCGTCGCCCGGCGGGTAGGCCGAGGTCAGGGCCTGCAGGCCCGAGCGGGTCTCCCAACAGCCGCGCCGCCCGCAGCGGCACGCCAGGCCCTCGGGCTCCACGGGCATGTGGCCGACCTCGCCGGTCAGGCCCAGCCAGCCGCGCAGGAGGTGGCCGTCGGCGATGATGCCGGCGCCGATCCCCTCGCCGCCCGACAGGTAGAGCAGGTTGTGTACCCCGTCCTGCGCGTAGCGCTCATAGGTGGCCACTGCGGCGAGCTTGGCGTCGTTCTCCAGCGTGATGGCGGGGACGCTCCTGCCGGGGCCGATACGGCGGGCGACGGCGTTGCGGACCCTGTCCGCCACGGCGACGTCGTGCCACTCCAGGGTGGAGGAGTAGTGCACGGTGTTGTCGGTGTAGTCGATGATCCCGGGCTGGGCCAGGACGATTCCCGGAACCGTCGTCCCCTGCTGCGTCAGCTGCTCCAGGGCCTGGGACAGCATGGCCGCCACATGCTCGATCATCGTGTCGGGGTGGTGCGCGGCGTCGTCGACGAGCTCGCAGCGGCGCGCGATGACGTCTCCGGTCAGGTCCGCGATGGACAGGAGCAGCGAGGCGCCACTGATCTCCAGGCCGATGCCGGCCGCTGTGCGCGGAGCCGTGCGCAGGCCCGTGCTCGGCCTGCCGACGCTGCCCGACAGGTCCGGTTCCTCCTCGATGAGCAGCCCCCGGGAGCACAGCTCGGCCACGAGGGTCGAGACCGTTGCCTTGGACAGCCCCGTCTCGCGGGCCAGGCGCGTGCGTGATAGTGCGGGACTCGTCTGGAGGTGCCGCAGGATGAGCGACATGTTCGAGATGCGCACGTCGGCATGAGCCTTGGGTCTGTGCGCGCCCGGGCCTCCGAGGGATCCCCAGGGGTCCGGACCGCCCGCCGGGATCCATCCTGCAGCCGGCACGACAGTCTCCTCCTCCATCAGCGCCCCGGGTGGTCCTGCGGACCGCGGGCGTGCCCCTCAGCGTAGTGATTCCACGTGAGAGGGGAGAGGGTTCGGGTGCGCGCCATGTCGTTCCGATGCGGAGCGGAGGGCATCAACGAAGCAAATGTGATTATCAACACATTCTGAGGCCCCGGGGAGCTCCAGTTGCGGGTGTGAGCGTTGTTGGTTATGTGCCGTGCTCATGCGCGTGCGGCGCGGGAGCACGGGGGAGTCGCGATGATCGTGGTCATTTCAAGCATTCTCGGTGCTGATGGATGGTCGTGCCTGACCGTGCGCGCCAGGCGAGCCCCACCCCGTCCTGCGGGCGTGGCGCCGGACACGCTCGCAGGCGTGTCAAGGCCTGAAGTCCCCTGAATTCGCGGGATTCTGCGTCTACTCCAATTGACCGTGTGAACACTCCGCAGCACCATAAAACGGGCCTGCATCCGTCACGGGGTCCGGACGCGGCTCTCACAACTCGTCCTCCGGACCCTCTCGGCCAGGCCAGGAGCTAGATCGCGAGGAGTGCAGTGAAAGTCATAGAGGCCAACCATGTCTACAAGGTCTTCGGGCGTCGACCGTCCGACGGCGTCAAGAAGCTCAAGGCCGGCAGGACGCGGGACCAGCTGAGGAAGTCAGGACAGACCGCGGCCGTCATCAACACCTCCTTCGACGTCGACAAGGGCGAGATCTTTGTGGTCATGGGCCTGTCGGGCTCCGGGAAGTCCACCCTCATCCGCATGGTCAACGGCCTGCTGCCCATCACGGCCGGCAGCATGACCCTCTACGGTGAGGACCTGGCGCACATCTCCAAGTCGAAGCTGCGCGAGCTGCGCCGCAAGCGCGTCTCCATGGTCTTCCAGAACTTCGCCCTCCTGCCGCACCGGACGGTGGGGGAGAACGCCGCCTACGGCCTGGAGATCCAGGGAGTGAATCGCTCCGAGCGCGAGCGCCGGGCCACCGAGGCCCTGGCCCTGGTCGGCCTGAAGGGGTGGGGCGGCTACAAGCCCGGGGAGCTCTCGGGCGGTATGCGTCAGCGGGTCGGTCTGGCCCGCGCCCTGGCGGCCGAGACCGACATCCTTCTCATGGACGAGGCCTTCTCCGCGCTCGACCCGCTCATCCGCCGGGAGATGCAGGACCAGCTCATCGACCTGCAGGGCAAGCTCGGCAAGACGATCCTGTTCATCACCCACGACCTCAACGAGGCCATGCGCCTGGGGGACCGCATCGCCATGATGCGCGACGGGCGCGTCGAGCAGGTCGGCACCGCCGAGGAGATCCTGCGCGACCCCGCCTCCGACTACGTCTCACGGTTCGTGGCCGACGTCGACCGCACCCGGGTCCTGACGGCCGGCTCCATCGCAGAGCCTCCGTACGCGGTCCTGGGCTCGGACCGCAGCCCCCACGCCGCCCACAAGCTCCTGCGCGAGAACCAGCCGCCGTGGCTGCTCGTCCAGAACCGCGACCGCACCCCCTTCGGCTACGTCTGGGAGGACGACGTCGCCCGGGCGGTCAAGGAGGGCTCCGACGCGCTGCCGTTGTCCACGATCCACGAGATGCCGGTCGTGTCGCACTCGACCCCGGTCAACGAGCTGTTCGCCTACGCCGCGCAGCACGCGGCCCCCATCGTCGTCGTCGATGATGACGGACGGATCTCCGGCGTCATTCCGCGCGTCACCCTGTTGGCCGCCATCAGTGAGCAGAACCAGGAGGTCGGTGCGTCCAGCGCCGAGCCGGCCGTGGAGCAGACCGATGCGCAGGCTGGCAAGGCCAGTGAGACCACCGAGGCCGAAGGAGCCGACGCCTGATGATTCCCGTACAGACTCCTCTTCCCAAGATTCCCCTGGGCACGGCGGTCGAGGTCCTCATTGAGTGGATCCAGGTCCACCTCCACGGCTTCCTCAGCGCGATCTCACGGGTCGGCACCCTGGTCAACGACAACCTTGTGGACTTGCTCCTGGCCGTGCCCCCGTTGCTCATGGTGGTGGTCTTCGTCCTTATCGCCTGGATGGCGAAGTCGTGGAGGCTGGCGGTGGGTACCGCCATCACCTTCCTCATCATCATCTCCCTGGGGCAGTGGGTCAATGCGATGGAGACACTGGTCCTGGTCACCCTGGCGACCCTGACCGCCCTCGTCTTCGCCATCCCCCTGGGGATATGGGCCGCCCGCAACAAGTACGTCAGTATCCTCGTCCGCCCGGTCCTCGACCTCATGCAGACGATGCCGGCCTTCGTTTACCTCATCCCCTCGGTGCTGTTCTTCTCCATCGGAGTGGTGCCCGGGATGTTCGCCACGCTCATCTTCGCGATGCCCCCCGGGGTGCGCATGACCGAGCTGGGCATCAAGCAGGTGGACAAGGAGACCGTCGAGGCGGGGCGTTCCTTCGGCGCCACCGACTGGCAGATCCTGCGGGGCATCCAGCTGCCCCTGGCCGTCCCCACCATCATGGCGGGCGTCAACCAGGTCATCATGCTGGCCCTGTCGATGGCCGTCATCGCGGGCATGGTCGGTGCTGACGGCCTGGGGAAGGAGGTCGTCAAGGCACTCGCGACGATCGATATCGCCAAGGGCACCGAGGCGGGGCTGTCCATCGTGTTCCTGGCGATCTACCTGGACCGGGTGACCGCGGCCCTCGGGGCGCCGCGGGAGAAGGGCTCGCTGCTCTCACTCATCAAGAAGCGGTGACCCATGACTCGACGACGCTTTTCCACTTCGCCCTCACCGGCGTCGGGCACGTATCGAAGGAACACCATGCAGATCTCCCGCCGCACCTTCACTGCTGCTCTGGCCTCCTTGGCGGCGGCGGGCGCCCTGTCCGCCTGCGGTAAGGGCTCCGGCGGCGGGGGCAAGCGACTCCGCCTGGGCTTCATCCCCTCCTGGAGCGACGGCCTGTCCATGACCCACCTGCTCAAGACCCAGCTGGAGAAGGCCGGGTACCGGATTAAGCTGACCGACCTGAGTGAAGCGGGGCCTCTCTACGCCGGGCTCAGCCAGGGGGCGGTCGACCTGTATCCCTCGGCGTGGCCGGACGTCACTCACAAGGAGTACATGGACAAGTACCGCACCTTCATCGAGGACCTGGGGACCTACTACGACGCGGCCAAGCTGTGCTGGTCCGTCCCGGACTACTCCTCAATGACATCGATCGAGGACATCAAGCCCCACGCCTCGCAGATCGGCAACAAGATCATCGGTATTGAGCCGGGTGCGGGACTGACCAAGGTGTCGCAGGAGGACGTGATCCCCGCCTACGGTTTGGGGGACATGAAGTTCCTGACCTCCTCCACCACCGGGATGCTGGCCGAGCTCAAGAAGGCCGTCGATGCCAAGCAGGAGATCGTCGTGACCCTGTGGCACCCCTTCTGGGCGAACACCACCTATGGCATGCGGGACCTGAAGGATCCCAAGGGTGCGCTCGGTAAGGGAGAAGGGCTTCACTTCCTGGGGCGAGAGGGCTTCGCGCAGGACTACCCGGAGATCGCGACGTGGCTCGGCTCCATCAAGATGGATGAAGCCACCTACGGCAGCCTCGAGGACCTCGTCGTCAACACCTACGGTGAGGGCCGGGAGGATGAGGCCGCCATCGCCTGGGCCAAGAAGTACCCGCAGTACGACTTCAAGAAGTCCTGACGCCGGACGGCCGCGGCTTGGGCGGGACCCGCCGGGCGCATGGCGACGGGGCCTGTCAGTCCTCGATGCGGTTGCCGTCCTCGTCGAGGTAGTAGCCCTCGTCGTCGATGGGGCGGAAGGTCATCTGGCCGTCGGCGATCTCCTCGGCGAAGTGCTCCCGGGTCATCAGCCGGGTCTGGCGCCCGCGTTCCTTCATCTCCTCGTAGGACATCGGTGTCTTCCACGGCCGATCCACTGCGCAGAAGATGACCAGGAAGGTTGCCCACGTGAGAAGCGTCAGATGAGTGAGGCGGTGCGGTGCGAAGACTATGGCCGCCAGTGCTCCGCCAATGGCCGGGCAGATGAGGGCGGACAGGATCCGCTGCGCGGTACTCATATCGTTGGTGCGTTGGATGCGCATGGTCAGGCGCATGGATGCTGCATCCAGGGTCTCGTGCACGGCGGTCGCCAGGATGGCGAATCCTGTGATCTGGTCGTAGGTGAACCCGGCGCGCGTGAGGGCGGACCAGAGGGCCAGCACGACTCCGACTGCGAGCGCGTCGAAGACTCCCAGGAAGACCCTTCCCGCAACCACCGCTGACAGGGGAATGTCCGGCTTCCAACGCCGACCTGGTGTGCGGGTGACGTCGCGTGTGCTCATATGCCCTTCCCCTGACGCTCCAAGCGCACAGATGACGCTCTCTCACCCTAGCAAGACTGTGACCGTCATCGCAGTTGAGGTCTGTCGAGGCGGCCGGGTCCGCCGGCTACAGCGCCGCGTGGGTCAGTGCGATGCGGTGGAGCTCGGGCAGGTACTTGCGGGCGTCGCGGAAGTCGGCGGTGACGTACTCCGGCGGGATCGGTTGGGGCTGATGGACGCGCTTGTGGAGGGCGTCGTATCCGAGTGAGGTGTCCCACGGTCTCTCAATGAGGGCGACAAAGGCCATGAACGGCAGCCACGTGAGGATCGTCAGCGCCGTCGTCGAGGCCGGGGCGACGAGGCGGGCGGCCAGGAATCCCGCGACCGCGGGGCAGGTCACAGCGATGAACGTCAGCAGCAGGCCGTGAGGATCCCTCGAGCGCCAGGCCCGCATGATGAGCCGGTGGGCCGAGGCGTCAATAAGCTCGCGAATCGCCACCGCCACCAGGGAGAACAAGCACGCCCTGCCGAGTCCCAGCCCGGCACGGGTCAGCGCCGACCAGACCAGCACGATGGCCGTCAGACCGAATACGCCGGGCAGTCCGAGGACCAGGCGGCCCACGACCATCGCGGAGACGGGCGTGACGGGCCTCCAATGATGACGCCCTGAGCCTCCCGACCCTGTGCTGCCCTCGTTCATGACGTCCCCTCGGTGTGATCGCGAATTCAACCGCGTAGGCCATTCTACAAAGGTCCGCGGACAGTGGCCTGCGCTCACGGCCGCGCTCGGTGCTGGAACCGGGGGCGGACGACGGCGCCGGACAGCCTGCTGCGCAGCCCCGTGGGTGTTTGCCGAGGTGGGCCCCGCCACCCTTGTCCCGGTTTCGTCGTCTTGATTGATGATCGTGCGTATTCTGTGCCCGTGAGTCCGGACCATCAGCATGCCAGCGGCGAGATCGACATCGCCTCGCTTCATGCTCAGGACTCCACCGGCCTGCTGGATCGCATCGACCGCGCCGTCGTCTGGGACATTCCCCTGACGACGCCGTTTCGCGGCATCACCCGCCGCGACGGCGTCCTGCTCCACGGCCCCGGGGGCTGGGGCGAGGTCGCGCCCTTCTGGGACTACGGGTCGGAGGCCAGCGCCCCCTGGCTCGCCTCCGGGCTGAGCCAGGCTCTGGGGAACTCTCTCCTTCCCCGCTACCGGGAGGCCATCTCCGTCAACGTGACCGTCCCCGAGGTCGGCGCTCAGGAGGCCGCCGAGCTGGTGCGGGCCTCCGGAGCCAGGACCGCCAAGGTCAAGGTCAGCGGCAGCAGCTCCAAGCGCTCGGCGGACCTGGAGCGCCTCGAGGCGGTCCGCTCGGCCCTGGGGCGCTCCGGGAAGGTGCGCATCGACGTCAACGGCGCCTGGGACCTGGATACCGCCCGTGAGAACCTGCCCCTCATGGACCGGGCCGCCGGAGGACTGGAGTACGCCGAACAGCCCTGCGCCACCGTCTACGACCTGGCTGACCTGCGCCGCGCCGTCGACGTGCCCATCGCCGCCGACGAGTCGATCCGGCTGTCGGCCAACCCCCTGGAGATCGTCCACCGGCGTGCCGCCGACGTCGCCATCCTCAAGGTGGCCCCGCTGGGCGGGGTGCACCGGGCCATGGACATGGCCGAGCGCCTCGGACTGCCCACGGTCGTCTCCTCCGCCCTGGACACCTCCGTGGGCATCATGGCCGGCGCCACCCTCGCCTTCAGCCTGCCCTCCCTCAACCACGCCTGCGGCCTGGGGACCACGTACCTGCTGACCCAGGACGTCGTCGACCCCAGCGTCCGTCCCAGCAACGGGACCCTGCGTCTGGACGCCGCCGCCCCCGTCTCCGAACGCCTCCTGGATGAGGTCAAGGCGGGCCCCTACCTCACCAAGCACTGGCAGACGCGGCTGCTGCACCTGGCCGGTGCCCTGCACGCCCGCCGTCAGCGCGAGGCCCGCGACCCGAGCCGGGCCGTGGCCGGGCTGCCGCTGTAGCCCGCCCCAACCGCGCGGTGGGCTCACTGGGCTGTCCCTACTGTGACCAATCGCAGCCCAGCGCAGGCGGGCCGCTCTCGTATCCTCGCCCCTGTGACCGACTCCCCGGAGCCCCCGCAGCTCCCGCCCGCCATGGCCGACGCGCGCAGCCTCGTGGCGGCCCTCCTGGCCGAGGGTGTGCGCGAGGTCGTCCTGTGCCCGGGATCGCGCAGCGCCCCGCTGGCGGACGCCCTGGCTGACGCCGCCGACGCCGGACGCATGCGTCTGCGTGTCGTCCTGGATGAGCGCAGCGCCGGTTTCATCGCCCTGGGGGCCGCCCGCGCCCACGCCCTGAGCGGGCACAGCCACTGCGCCGCCGTCGTGACCACCTCGGGCACGGCCGTCTCCAACCTTCACCCGGCCGTCAGCGAGGCCGACGCCGCCGGCATCCCCCTGCTCGTCATCAGCGCCGACCGGCCCCACGAGCTGGTTAGCACCGGCGCCAGCCAGACCACCGAGCAGACCGGGCTCTTCGCCCCGGTCCTGCGCCTGGGCGTGGACCTGCCCGCCGACCTGGCCGCCGACCTCGGAGGCAGCGCGGCCGATGCCGCCATCGCCGGGCAGGTGCGCCGCGCCGTCGTCGCGGCCAACGGGGCCCTCAGCCGGGATCCCGGCCCGGCCCAGATCAATGCTCGCTTCCGCCCGCCCCTGACAGTGGAAGGCACAGTGGAAGGCACAGTGGAAGGCACAGGGGAGGGCGCAGTACCCTCCGCCCCGGCGCCGTCCGCCCCGCCGTCGGCCACCGTTGTCCGGGCAGCGGTGCCGGCCTGCGCCCCGGCGGCCGGTGCTGGCCAGCAGGTCGGCTGCGGTTCCTCCACGCAGGGGCGGGGGCTCGTCGTCGCCGGAGACACCGCCCACCCGGCCGTCGGCGCCCTGGCCAGGTCTCTGGCCGAGCACCTCAACTGGCCACTCCTGGCCGAACCCACCTCCCATGCCCGCAGCGGCCCCCAGGCCCTGACCCGCTACGCCGAGCTGCTGGGCACCCCCGCGGGCCGCGCGCTCGCGGAGCAGGCCGAGCACCTCCTCGTCCTGGGCCACCCCAGCCTCAGCCGCTCCGTCACCGCGCTCCTGGGGCGCGAGAACCTCGATATCACCGTCCTGACCGAGCGCGCCCGGTGGACCGATGTCTCCGGGCGAGCTCGACGGGTCGTCCCCATTGACGCCCCCGATCGCGAGTCCGACGACGACGCCCTCCGCTCGGCCCGGCTCGCAACCCGGCTCGGCCTGGAGAGGGCCGACGCCTCCTGGGCCGACTCCTGGCGCCGGGCGGCGTCGGATCTTCCCGAACCGGACTGTTCCAACAGCGCCGACGCCGTGGCCCGGGCCGTGTGGGAGGCGAGCCAGGCCCCCGGCGCCCCCACCCTCCTGCTGGGCTCATCCATGACAGTGCGGCGCCTGGACCGACTCGCCCAGCCCGGCGCCACCGCCCCGCAGGCGGTTGCGAACCGCGGCCTGGCGGGAATCGACGGCACTATTGCCACCGGAGTCGGACTGTGGATGGCCTCGGACGGACCGGTCCGCGCCGTGATGGGCGACCTCGCCTTCCTCCACGACGCCATGTCCTTGAACCGGGGCGTGCATGAGGCGGAGGCCGACCTGCAGGTGATCATCGTCGACGACGGCGGGGGCGCGATCTTCTCCCACCTCGAGTACGCCCACACCACCCCACCTGCCCGGTTCGAACGGATCTTCACCACCCCCCAGCGTGCGGATATCGCCGCACTGGCCGCAGCCCTGGGGGCCCGGGTCCACGTCCCCGATGACGTCGCGGCCCTCCGCAGGATCCTGGCCGAGCCGGTCGACGGTATGAGTGTCGTCATCTGGGAGACCACGAGGCACGATCCTCACACCGTGACAACATGAACGACGATAGAGATAGACGGCAGCCGGCGGGAGAGGACCCGCGGCAGTGGACCCGGCTCACCCCGAAGCCCACTGCAGGACTCTCAGCCCGCTGCGATACAACAGTTACACGATCCACAGCACAGCCTCAGGGAATCATCGGAAACGGTACAGAGCCCTGGTGTTGTCTACCCGTGGATCTGAGAGGGCGAGATGCCCGAGGAGGAGCACAGATGAGCGGATACGACGAGACGAACCCGGAGGCATACCGGCCCACTGAGCCCGGAGCGGTGGCAGACGGCGGTCACTCCGGTGTCGACTCCTGGTCCGCCAGCAGCCAGGCCGACCCGGCAACGGCGGTCTCCAGCGGCGAGGGCCCGACTGTGGCCGACAACCACGGGGGCTACGAGGATCTCTCCCAGGCCTACGCCGCCGACGCCTCCGACTCCGAGCCGGTCCTGCCTCAGGGGGCAGGCGCGCAACGCTGGGATGAGACCCGGCAGCTGCCCGCCGAGCAGCCCACGTCGCTCTACGCGCAGTCCGCCCAGGAGCAGTACCAGCAGTCTCAGCAGCAGTCCTACCAGCAGCCGCAGGGTCAGTACTCCGCTCCTCAGGCGCAGCCGGCGGCGCCGTCCAGCTACTCATCGCCCCAGCACTCCTACCAGGGGCAGCAGTCGCACTTCGGCTCGCCCTACACGAGCGTCCCGACGACGCCCGGTGGTTACGCGCCGGCCGGCGCCCCCTCCGGGGAGTCCTTCTACGCGGCCTCGAAGTCCGCAGGCACTGAGAACGGCACCACGAGGCGCCGGGGGCCGGGTTGGTTCGCCCTGGTCGCCTCCGTGCTGGTTGCCTCCCTGCTGGGTGCCGGTGGGGCTGTGGGTGCGGTCAGGTACATGGATGCTCACGGTGGGGACACCTCATCGCGCCCCTCGACGGCGCCCACTGCCATCGCCACCGGGAGCACGACCCAGACCGTCAACAGCACTGGCCAGGCCCCCGACTGGGAGGCCGTCTCGGCCGCCGTGTCCAACGCCGTCGTCTCCATCGGCGTCGTCACGGACAAGGGCACCGCGCTGGGCTCCGGAGTCATCTTCGACAAGGAGGGGCACATCATCACGAACAACCACGTGGTGGCGGGGGCCTCCGAGATCCAGGTGACGCTGGCCGACGGCCGCGTCTATGACGCTGAGGCCACCGGTACCGACCCCGCCACCGACCTGGCGGTCATCCAGCTCAAGGACGCCCCCGACAACCTCACCGTCGCCCAGCTCGGAGACTCCGACAAGCTGGCCACCGGTCAGGACGTCATGGCGATCGGTAACCCGCTGGGCCTGTCCTCGACCGTCACCACCGGTATCATCTCCGCTCTCGACCGGCCCGTCGTCAACTCCCAGAATGAGGACGGCTCAGGCGGTTCCGCCTCTTCGGCGGTCTACACCAACGCCATCCAGATCGACGCCGCCATCAACCCCGGCAACTCCGGTGGGCCGCTCTTCGACGAGAAGGGGCGGGTCATCGGGATCACCAGCTCCATCGCCACCATGGGGCGCTCCAGCAGCGGCGAGGGAGGCTCGGGAAGCATCGGTATCGGTTTCGCCATTCCGGTCAAGCTGGCGGACAAGGTCGCCAAGCAGCTCATCAAGTCCGGTACGGCCACTCACGCCTACCTGGGAGTCACCCTCGACACTGATGGCGCCACGGCCGACGGCGAGAAGCGCGCCGGCGCCAAGATCACCTCGGTCGAAGGCGGCTCGCCGGCTGACAAGGCCGGTCTGAAGAAGGGCGACGTCGTCATCGCCATCGACGGCAAGACCACCGCCCAGGGCTCGGCGCTGACCGGTTACGTGCGCCAGTACTCCGCCAACGACAAGGTCAAGCTCACGGTCATCCGCGACTCCAAGAAGCAGGACATCGACGTGACCCTGGCTGAGCGCAAGGACTCCTGACCGGCAAGGCTCCTGACTGCGCCACCCTGTGGGGTGGGATGGCCTGCGTCAATCGATGAAGGCGATTTCTATTGATAGGTCGTCAGGATCAGCTTGCCGTCGACATACTCTCCTAGGAACACGTCCTCATAAGCATCTGCACCTTTCTTCTTCATCTCATTCATCAGCCATTCCTCGTCCTTGCCGATCACCTGCAGGATGTCGGTCTGCAGCTGTCCGTCTGTGATGATGGGGAACTTCGGGTTCTCTTCGCCTTCGAGGGTGATAATCAGCTCTCCGTCCTGCTCCACGACGGCTCTTTTCACCTTTTCTGTTGAGTAGACGTTCTGGACTCGAAGCTTGAAAGACACGTCATGGGCGCTCAGGCCGACTCTCCTGCAGTTCTCAATGTTGATCTTCCCGCCCTCTATGATGATTAGCGCCTTGCCGTCAATGAGCTGCTTCGCTGTGACGTTGTGCTGCTTGACCCACTTCAGCGTCAGGACAAGTCCGCACCACGTACATAAAATTCCGACGTAGTCCAGTATTTTAATATCATTGTTGTAGATTACGCCTCCGATGATGCCACCCAGGACGTAGTTCTGAACCTGGTCGCTCGCGGATGACGGGGCCAGGTTCCCTTTCCCTGAAACGTTGATAATTATTGTCAGGGCCAAGAACCCAATGAGCAGCTTTATCGCCACCAGGATGAATTCATTCACGATTCTCTTTTTTCATATTGAGTTTTGTTGGACTCGTATTGGTGGGTTGTGTCGGGCGGAACTCAGCCCGGCACGCCGAGCGCTCCCAGCATGGGGCGCATCTTGGCGGTCGTCTCCGCCAGCTCATCGACCGGCTCGGAGTCCGGCATGATGCCACCGCCCCCGAACACTCTCGCGGGGGACTGCGGTCCGGGGCCCACTTCGGGCAGCTGGGCGCTGCGCAGCGCGATGCACCACTCGCCTTCACCGTGCCAGTCCACCCAGCCCACTGGCCCGGCGTAGCGCCCCCGATCCATGGATTCTGCCTCCTCAATGAGTCTCGCCGCCGCTTGAGTCGGCGTCCCGCACACGGCCGCCGTCGGGTGCAGTGCGCCCACCAGGGCCAGCGCCCCGGTGTCCCCGGCGACGACCCCGGTGACGTCACTGGCCAGGTGCAGCACATTCGGCAGCGTCAGGACGAAACGGGCTGGGGCCTCCACCACCGAGCACAGCGGCTCCAGCGCCGTGATCGCCGAGTCCCGGGCCAGCTCATGCTCCCGGTTGTTCTTCTCAGAGCCCTCCAGCCAGGACGCCAGGCGCGCCGTCGCCAGAGCGTCCTGACCAGCATGCCGGCGGGCAGTGCCGGCCAGTACCCTGCTGATGAGGCGCCGATCCCTCAGGCGCAGCAGCAGCTCAGGGCTGGCCCCCACCATCCGGTCGACAGCGAAGACCCAGGTGGAGGGGTAGTCACGGGCCAGACGCCGCAGCACCGTGCCGGTGGCCAGCGGCGCGCCCGGGTAGGCCAGCACGTCGCGAGCCAGGACCACCTTGCGGGCCTGCCCCGCACGCATCCGCTCCTGCGTGGCGCAGACCGCCCGGCACCACTGCTCCTCGCTGAGCGCCCCGGTCTCGACAGTGGCAGCGCCACTGGAGTCCACGGTATCGCCGGCTTGCTCCCGGCCAACCACCGCGCGCGCCTGCGCCACCATCGCCCCCAGGAGCATCTCGGGATCCGGGTGCTCCGGCTCCACCCCGTCGGCAGCCCCGGGCACCACGGTCGTCAGCCAGGCACCGGAGTCGTCACACCCGACGAGCACCTCGGGAACAACCAGGACCGAGGACTGCTCGGAGCCGGGGGAGAAGGTGATCGTACCCAGCGCCACCGGCCCGGTCCCGGGGCGGACCAGCGCGTCACGCCACCAGGCCGCGCCGACGACGGCCCGCCACGCGGCCCGCAGAACCTCGATGCGATCCTCCCCGTGCGCCTCGATCACCAGGGCGCGGCCCAGGCCGATGAGTCCGCACCCCTCGTGGACCCAGGAGCTGACATCCTCACGGCCCGCCAGCAGGTCGATGAGCGACAGACCCTCCAGCGCCTCCTCGGGCAGCTCGTGAGTACGGAAGGACAGGTGCGGCGGCGCGGCCCGGCAGTGCTCCACCCTCACGACTCTGCCCTCACGACGTCGGCCCCAAAACCCTGCTCAGGCCGGTTCTCACTGCTCGCCCCGGGTGTGCTCGGGCCGCGTGGCCCGGTGGACCGCGACGATCCCGCCGGAGAGATTCTTGTAGCCCACGCCCCGCCAACCGGCCTCGTGCATGAGGCCCGCCAGCTCCCGCTGGTCCGGCCAGGCCAGGATCGACTCGCCCAGGTAGTCGTAGGCCTCGGTGTTCGAGGAGACCAGGCGGGCGGCGGCCGGCAGGGCGCTGCCCAGGTAGAAGCGGTACAGGCGGCGGAAGGTCGGCCAGACCGGGGTGGAGAACTCCGCGATGACGATCCGCCCGCCCGGAACCGTCACCCGGCGCATCTCCGACAGCGCCCGCACCGTGTCCTGCACGTTGCGCAGCCCGTAGGAGATGGTGACGACGTCGAAGCTCTCATCGGCGAAGGGCAGTGCCGTGGCGTCCCCGGCCACGAAGGCGATCTCAGGGTGGCGGCGCTTGCCCTCGGCCACCATGCCGGTGGAGAAGTCGCAGGCCACGACTCCGGCGCCGTCGGCGGCGTACTCCACTGAGGAGGTGCCGGTCCCCGCGGCCAGATCCAGGACGCGCGTCCCCGGCCCCGCGGCGACGGCCGCTCGCGTCACCCGGCGCCACATGTGCACCTGGAACAGGCTCATCACGTCATTGGACAGGTCATAGCGGCGCGCGACGGCGTCGAACATCCCGGCGACCTCGCGCGGGTCCTTGGCGAGGCTGGCTCGAAGAGGGGATCGGCTCATGGAGGTCATCATCGCAAATCCCGACCGCGGCAACGCCGCCGAGGCGTGCCGCAGACCGCTCCAGACCGACTTCCGACCACTCAGGGGCCGCTCTAGGACGCAGGTCCCGTCCGACAGTGTTGAAATTCGTCACTCACTTGCAGCGTAATTCGGGAGCGCCGTCATCTGTCGCAGAGACGGGAGCTACCCTGAAGATTGCCGTCACGGCAAGGAAAACCGTTGTTCGCCTCCTGTCTTGACGCTTTCGTCATGGAGGTGTCGGCCGCCTGGGTACAGTCGGCACGGGCTCCGCCCAGTGCGGGGCCTGCATGACGGTGCCAGCTGTGATGCCTACGACAACACCCGCAGTACCAGAAGTGCCGAGGAGGGAAACCCGAGTGACTCAGGCAGCCGCCCAGTCCAGCGCCTCCGCCACTGCCGACGTCATCGTCGTCGGGGCGGGCCCGGCCGGATCCTCGGCGGCCTACCACATGGCCACCCTCGGCCTCGACGTCATCCTGCTGGAGAAGCAGGAGCTCGGCCGGGACAAGGTCTGCGGGGACGGGCTGACCCCCTCGGCCGTGCGCGAGCTGGTCTCCATGGGGATGGACACCACCGGCTGGCAGCGCAACCGCGGACTGCGCGTCATCGGCGGCGGGCACCTCCTCCACTTCCCCTGGCCGGAGCAGGCCTCCTTCCCGTCCTACGGGATGGCCCGCCCTCGCGCCCTGCTTGACCGCGACCTGGCCGAGCACGCCGCCGCGGCCGGCGCCCGGCTGCTGACCGGCGTGACGGTCACCGGCCCCGTCACCTCGCCCACCGGCCGCGTCACCGGCGTTGAGGCCCGCCCCACCAGCCGGGTCGCCTACCCCGGCATCGAGGGCCCCACGACCTTCACCGCACCTCTGGTCGTCGACGCCGGAGGCGTCTCGGCCCGCCTGGCTACCGCCGTCGGGCGCATCAAGAACGAGCGCCGCCCCATGGGCGTGGCCGTGCGCGCCTACTTCCGCTCCCCGCGTGCCCGGGACGCCTGGATGGAGTCCCGCCTCGAGCTGTGGGACGGCACGCCCGGCAAGTCCGACCTCCTGCCCGGCTACGGTTGGATCTGGTCCGTGGGGGAGGGGCTGGTCAATGTCGGGCTCGGCTCGGTCTCCTCGCGCGCCCAGGCCACCGCCATCGACTACCGCGCTGTGTTCAACCGCTGGATGGACAACGTCCCGGCCTCCTGGGGCTTCACCAAGGAGAACCAGGTCGGCGGCCTGGTCAGCGCCGCCCTGCCCATGGCCTTCAACCGCAAGCCGCACTACGCCGACGGCCTCATGCTGCTGGGCGACGCCGGAGGCATGGTCTCGCCCTTCAACGGCGAGGGCATCGCCCAGGCCCTCATGTCCGGCCGCCTGGCTGCCCAGGCCGCCGCCCAGGCATCCGCCCGCACGACCACCTCCGGCCGCGAGCAGGTCCTGGCCCAGTACCCCAAGGCCCTCAGCTCCGAGATGGGCGGCTACTACACGCTCGGCCGTGTCTTCGTCGCTCTCATCGAGCACCCCGAGGTCATGCGCCTGTGCACCCGCTACGGGCTGCCACGCAAGCGCCTCATGAAGCTCGTCACCAAGCTCCTGTCCGACGGGTGGGAGCGCCGCGGCGGCGACGGAATCGACCACTTCATCCAGCTCCTGACAAGGATGGTGCCGGAAGCATGAACCCCTACGCCTCCCTGCTCATCATGGCCGCGGTTGCCCTCGTGGTCGCCGTCGGCGGCCTGGCCCTGAGCGCCATCGTCAGCCCTGCCCGGCGCAACCGGGTCAAGGTCGCCAACTACGAGTGCGGCATCGACCCCACCCCCGCCAACACCGAGCACGGGCGCTTTCCCGTCGCCTTCTACCTGGTGGGTATGACTTTCATCATCTTCGACGTCGAGGTGGTCTTCCTCTACCCCTGGGCCACGGCCTTCGGGCGTCTGGGCTTCTTCGGGCTGGGGGCGGCCGTCCTGTTCATCGGCCTCATCACCGTGCCCTACATCCTCGAGTGGCGTCGCGGCGGACTGGACTGGGACTAAAGCCGCTCTGACCGGCCAGGACCCAGCCACATGATCCCAAGGAGTACACAGCAGTGAAGAGCATGAAGAAGCACAACGCCTACATGGCGTCCATCCCCTCCAAGCGCCACGACCCCCACGCCGCCGCTGCCGCCGAGGTGGACAGCCCGGGCTTCCTGCTGACCACCGTCGAGAAGCTCGCGGGCCTGGCCCAGGCCCGCTCCCTGTGGCCCGTCACCATGGGCCTGGCCTGCTGCGCCATCGAGATGATGGCCGCCGGCACCCCCCGCTTCGACATGGCCCGCTTCGGCTGGGAGGTCTTCCGCGCCTCCCCGCGCCACGCCGACGTCATGATCGTCTCGGGCCGCGTCTCCCACAAGATGGCCCCCATCGTGCGCAACGTCTACGACTCCATGCCCGAGCCCAAGTGGGTCATCTCCATGGGGGCCTGCGCCTCCTCGGGAGGCATCTTCAACAACTACGCCGTCGTCCAGGGCTGCGACCACATCGTCCCGGTGGACATCTACCTGCCGGGCTGCCCGCCGCGCCCCGAGATGCTCCTCAACGCCATGCTCGAGCTCACCCGCCAGATCGAGAAGAAGCCGCTGTTCAAGCACCGCGAGGAGATCGCCCGCGCCGTCGAGGCCGCCGCGCTGTCGGCCACCCCCACCCATGAGATGAAGGGCCTGCTGGCATGAGTGAGAAGAACGCCCCGGGACACGACTCGGGCTCCGACGCCCTGTCCGAGACCCCTGAGGTCCCTGCCGTCCCCGAGGTCGCCGGCACCCCCGTGCGCCCCGAGCTGCGCCTGGAGGTCATCGCCGCCCCCACCGGCCAGTTCGGCGCCTCCGACGCCGGCGACACCACCGGCTACGGCGAGCACCGCAGCGTCGTCACCCTCGCCCCCGCCGCCGTGCGCCCCTACGGCGGCTGGTTCGACGACGTCGTCGACGCCCTCATCGAGGACCTCCAGGAGGCCGGCGTCGACCCGGCCGCCGCCATCGAGAAGGTCGTCATCGAGCACGACGAGCTCACCCTGTTCATCGCCCGCGAGCACCTGCTCGACGTCGCCCGCCCCCTGCGCGACGACCAGGACCTGCGCTTCGAGCTGTGCCTGGGCGTCAGCGGCGTCCACTACCCCGAGCTGGCCAGGCGCGAGCTGCACGCCTGCATCCAGCTCATGAGCCTGACCCACGGCGGGCGCCAGCTGCGCCTGCAGGTCGCCTGCCCCGAGAGTGACCCGCACGTGCCCTCCCTCGTCTCGATCTACCCCGGCAACGACTGGCACGAGCGCGAGACCTGGGACCTCATGGGCATCGTCTTCGACGGCCACCCCCACCTGACCCGCACCGCCATGCCCGACGACTGGGCGGGCCACCCCCAGCGCAAGGACTACCCGCTGGGCGGCATCCCCGTCGAGTACAAGGGCGCCCAGACCCCGCCCGCCGACACCCGGAGGTCCTACCGCTGATGAGCACCGCAAGCACCTTCCGCGCCTCCGGCCCCGCCACGGACGAGCTGTCCGCCGGCGCCGAGCAGTTCACCGTCAACGGCGGGGACTGGGACGACGTCGTCGCCCAGATCGCCGAGCGCGACGAGGCCGACCGCCTGCGCAACGACCGGATCGTCCTCAACATGGGCCCGGTCCACCCCTCCACCCACGGCGTGCTGCGCCTGGTCCTGGAGGCCGACGGCGAGGTCGTCACCGAGGTCCGTGTCGGAACCGGCTACCTGCACACCGGTATCGAGAAGAACATGGAGTACCGCACCTGGGTGCAGGGCGAGACCTTTGTGACCCGCATGGACTACGTGGCCCCCTTCTTCCAGGAGGTCGGCTACGCGCTCGCCGTCGAGAAGCTCCTGGGCATCACCGACGACATCCCCGAGAAGGCATCCGTCACCCGGGTGCTGCTCATGGAGCTCAACCGCATCGCCTCCCACGCCGTGGCCGTGGGCAGCGGCGGTAACGAGATGGGCGGCACCACGCTCATGACCATCGCCTTCCGCTGCCGCGAGAACATCCTCAAGGCCTTCGAGATGGTCTCCGGGCTGCGCATGAACCACGCCTACATCCGCCCTGGGGGACTGGCCCAGGACCTCCCCGAGGGCTTCACCGAGTTCGTGCGCTCGGTCATGCCCGACATCAAGCACGACATCCACGAGCTCGAGCTCCTGCTTCTGGAGAACCCGATCCTCAAGTCCCGTTTCATCGGTGTGGGGGAGATCAGCCTGGCCGGCGCTCTCGCCCTGGGCCTGACCGGGCCGTGCCTGCGCGCGGCCGGCTACCCCCTGGACATCCGACGCACCAACCCCTACTGCGGCTACGAGACCTACGACTTCCGGGTCCCCACCTACCGGGTCTCCGACTGCTACAACCGCCTGCGCATCCGCCTGGACGAGTGCTACGAGTCCCTCAAGATCGTCTCCCAGTGCCTGGACCGCCTCGACGAGATCGCCGCCCGCGGCGAGGACCCCTCCAACACCACGATGGTGGCCGATCCGACCATCGCCTGGCCCGCCCGCATGTCCATCGCCACCGACGGCCAGGGCCAGTCCCTGGAGCACGTGCGCGAGATCATGGGCAGCTCCATGGAGTCCCTCATCCACCACTTCAAGCTGGTGACCCAGGGCTTCAGGGTCCCGGCCGGGCAGGTCTACCAGACCGTCGAGCACGCCAAGGGAGTCCTGGGCATCCACGCCGTCTCCGACGGCGGCACCCGCCCCTACCGGGTCCACTTCCGTGACCCCTCCTTCTCCAACCTGCAGTCGCTGGCCATGATGGGGGAGGGCGGCATGATCGCCGACCTCGTGCCCGTCCTGGCCTCCATCGACCCCGTCCTGGGAGGCGTGGACCGCTGATGAGCACCACCGAGAACGCAGTCAACCCGGCCGTCGAGACCATCGCCACCGTCAGCGCGGTCGGCCCGGTGGGCACCGTCGCGCAAGCCGCTGTGGCTGCCGGATACAGCGCCGAGGTCGCCCAGGGCCTCCAGGTCGACATCGAGCGGATCATCGCCCGCTACCCGGCAGACAAGGAGCGCAGCGCCCTCATCCCGATGCTCCACCTCATCCAGTCCGTGGACGGCTACGTCTCCCCGGCCGGCATCGCCCTGTGCGCCGCCCGGCTCGGCCTGGAGCGGGCCGAGGTCAGTGCCGTGGCCACCTTCTACAGCCAGTTCCGCCGCCACCCGGTGGGCACCTACCACGTGGGCGTGTGCACCAACGCCCTGTGCGCCGTCATGGGCGGGGACGAGATCTGGAAGGCCGTCACCGAGCACACCGGCCTGGGCGCCGAGGAAACCAGCGAGGACGGCACCATCAGCCTCGAACGCGTCGAGTGCAACGCCGCCTGCGACTACGCCCCCGTCGTCATGGTCAACTGGGAGTTCTTTGACAACCAGACCCCCGACTCCGCCGTCGCCATGATCAAGGCCCTCGAGCGCGGCGAGGACGTCGCCCCCACCCGCGGCCCCGAGACCGTCCCCACCTTCCGTGAGAACGAGCGCCTGCTGGCCGGCTTCGAGGACGGCCGCACCGACGAGGGGCGCGACCCCGGCGAGCCGACCCTGCGCGGCCTGCGCATCGCCCGCGAGCAGGGCTGGACCGCGCCGAAGGAGGAGACCAAGTGAGTGACACCGCCACCTACACCGCGCCGGGAACCCTCACCCCGGTCCTGAGCGACCTGTGGGACCAAGAACGCTCCTGGACCCTGCAGGCCTACCTCGACAACGGCGGCTACGAGGGCCTCAAGAAGGCCAAGACCCTCAGCTGCGAGGACCTCATCGGCCTCATCAAGGACTCCGGCCTGCGCGGACGCGGCGGCGCCGGCTTCCCCACCGGCCTGAAGTGGTCCTTCCTACCCCCGGTCGACGGCGGCCCGCGCTACCTCGTGGTCAACGCCGACGAGTCCGAGCCGGGCACCTGCAAGGACATCCCCACGCTCATGTCCAACCCGCAGGCACTCATCGAGGGCATCGCCATCACCTCCCGGGCCATCGGCGGAGACCACGCCTTCGTCTACCTGCGCGGCGAGGTTCCCCACGTCTACCGCCGCCTGCTCAGCGCCGTGCGTGAGACCACCGAGTCCGGGCTGCTGGACACCGGCTTCGGCCTCGACGGCCAGCAGCGGCTGCGCATCACCGCCCACGCCGGGGCCGGCGCCTACATCTGCGGTGAGGAGACCGCCCTGCTGGACTCCCTGGAGGGCCGCCGCGGCCACCCCCGCCTCAAGCCGCCCTTCCCCGCCGTCGCCGGCCTCTACGCCCGACCCACGGTGGTCAACAATGTCGAGACCATCGCCTCGGTCCCGGCGATCCTGGCCCGCGGCGCCCAGTGGTACTCCACCATGGGCACCGAGAAGTCCAAGGGCCACGGCATCTTCTCCGTCTCCGGCCACGTGGCCCACCCCGGCCAGTACGAGGCCCCCTTCGGCATCACCATGCGCGAGCTCATCGAGCTCTCCGGCGGCATCCGCCCCGGCCACGAGCTGAAGTTCTGGGTACCGGGAGGCTCCTCGACGCCGATCTTCGGCCCCGACGAGCTCGACGTCCCCCTGGACTACGAGTCCGTGGCCGAAGCCGGTTCCATGCTGGGCACGCGCGCCCTGCAGGTCTTCGACGAGACCGTCTCCGTGGTGCGCGTGGTTACCCGCTGGACCGAGTTCTACCAGCACGAGTCCTGCGGCAAGTGCACTCCCTGCCGCGAGGGCACCTACTGGATGCGTCAGATCATGCTGCGTCTGGAGGCCGGGCGCGGACTGCCCGGCGACGTTGAGAAGCTCGAGTCCATCGCCTCCAACATCGCCGGACGCTCCTTCTGCGCCCTGGGCGACGCCTCCGCCACCCCGGTCCTGACCGGCATCAAGCGGTTCCGCGAGGAGTTCGAGGCCGGCTACACCGCCGCCGCCGACGAGCTCTTCCCCTACGCCGCCTCCTCCGTCTTCGAAAGCGCACGGTGAGCCATGACTGCTGAGACGACCACCAAGAGCTCCGCACCCGCGGCGCCGCCGGCCCCCGAGATGGTCCACATGACCATCGACGGGCTCCCCGTCGAGGTCGAGAAGGGGACCCTCCTCATCCGCGCCGCCGAGCAGGTCGGCGTGCGCATCCCGCGCTTCTGCGACCACCCGCTGCTCGCGCCGTCGGCCAACTGCCGCCAGTGCCTGGTGGAGGTGGCCATGCCGGGGCGCGACGGCGTCGTGCGGCCCATGCCCAAGCCCCAGCCCTCCTGCGCCATGACCGCCATGGAGGGCATGGAGATCTCCACCCAGGCCACCAGCGAGGTCGCCGCCAAGGCCCAGGCCGGCACCATGGAGTTCCTCCTCATCAACCACCCACTGGACTGCCCGGTGTGCGACAAGGGCGGCGAGTGCCCCCTGCAGAACCAGGCCCTGGAGCTCATGGCCTCTGGAGCCCAGTCCGTCACCCGCTTCACCGACGTCAAACGCACCTTCCCCAAGCCGCTGCGCCTGACCAGCAACATCCTGCTGGACCGCGACCGGTGCATCCTGTGCCAGCGCTGCGTGCGCTTCGCCGACCAGATCCCCGGGGACCCCTTCATCGCCCTTCAGGGCCGCGGCGGCGGACACCCCTCCTTCGACATGGACGGCGAGCCCGAGCACACCGGGGGCCTGTACTCCGAGCAGATCGGGCGCTTCGACGCCCGCGTCCTGGACTTCCACACCGAGGCGACCCAGGAGGGGCTCGACGCCGACCTCCAGACGATCCGCGGCGTGCCCTCCCTGAGCGCCCTGGGCGACCTGACCGGCCCCGGCGGCGAGCCCGGCGCCTCCGACGGCACCGACTACGGCCCCGACTTGGGCGCCGGCCGCGAGGACCTGGACGCCTCCGGGCGCCCCTTCGCCTCCTACTTCTCGGGCAACATCATCCAGATCTGCCCCGTGGGCGCCCTGACCTCCGCGAAGTACCGCTTCCGGGCCCGCCCCATGGACCTGGTCTCCACCGACTCGGTCACCGAGCACGACGCCTCCGGCTCCGCCATCCGCGTCGACATGCGTCGCGGCGTCGTCCTGCGCCACCTGGCCGGCAACGACCCCGAGGTCAACGAGGAGTGGATCACCGACAAGGACCGCTTCGCCTTCACCTGGTCCTCCCAGCCCGACCGCCTCACCGTGCCGCTCGTGCGCGACGAGGAGACCGGCGAGCTCGTCACCACCTCCTGGTCCGACGCCCTGGACGTGGCCGCCCGGGGACTGGCCCGCGCCGCCTCAGAAGGGGGAGTGGGGCTCCTGCCCGGCGGCCGCCTCACCCTGGAGGACGCCTGGGCCTGGTCCCGCTTCGCCCGCACCGTCCTGGGCACCAACGACATCGACCAGCGCGTGCGCGCCCACAGCCAGGAGGAGGACTCCTTCCTGGCCGCCCGCGTGGCCGGCACCGGACTGGGCGCCGTCACCTACCGCCACCTGGAGCGGGCCGGGCAGGTCCTGCTCCTGGGCCTGGAGCCCGAGGACGAGTGCGGCTCCCTGTTCCTGCGCCTGCGCAAGGGCGTGCGCGCCGGCGGCGTCAAGGTGGCCACCGTGACCACCTGCCTGAGCGCCGGCAGCCGCAAGCTCTCCGCCCAGGCCATCCTCACCCCGCCCGGTGAGGAGGCCCGCGTCGTCGCCCACCTCAGCCAGACCCACCCCGAGCTCGTCGAGGCCCTGCGGGCCGATGGCGCCACCATCCTCATCGGTGAGCGCGCCACCCGCGTCCCCGGCCTGCTGAGCGTCGCCGACGCCCTGGCCACCGCCACCGGCGCCCACCTGGCCTGGGTGCCGCGCCGCAGCGGCGAGCGCGGAGGCATCGAGGCGGGTCTACTGCCCGGTCTCCTGCCCGGCGGGCGCCCCGTGGCCGACCCCGAGGCCCGCGCCCAGGTCGAACGGGCCTGGAACCTGGGACCCGAGCACCTCCTGCCCACGACGCCGGGCCGCGACGCCACCGCCATCCTCTCGGCCCTCCTGGAAGGGAGCCTGGGCGGCGCCGTCGTCGGCGGCATCGACCTGCGCGACTTCCCCGACCCGGGCCTGGCCCGCGCGGCCCTGGCCGCCAGCGGCTTCACCGTCCAGCTCGAGGTGCGCCGCAGCGAGGTCAGCGAGCACGCCGACGTCGTCCTGCCGGTGGCCCCGGCCGTGGAGAAGAACGGCACCTTCGTCAACTGGGAGGGGCGCGTGCGCCCCTTCGGCCAGGCCCACGTCTCGCGCGCCCGCACCGACCGCCAGGTCCTGGGTATGCTCGCCGACGAGATGGGAGTCGACCTCCAGGTCGACGACCTGGTCGTCCTGCACGAGCAGCTCGCCGACCTGGGACTATGGCGCGGGAAGCGCCCGACGGTCGCCTTCGGGCCCGCCCCGGCGGTCCGCACCGGCGCCCCCACCCCCGCCGACGGGGTGGAGGCACGGCTGACCACTCACAAGCCCATGCTCGACGCCGGGCGCCTCCAGGACGGTGAGCCCTTCCTGGCCGCCACCGCCCTGCGCCCCGTCGCCAAGGTGGGCGCCGACCTCGCCCAGCGCCTGTCGCTGACAGCCGGCCAGGAGGTGACCGTGGCGACCGCCACCGGGTCGATCACCCTGCCGGCCGTCGTCGGCGGCGTCAGCGACGGCACCGTGTGGCTGCCCGAGTGCTCGGCCGGATCCACCGTCCACCAGACCCTGGGCGCCGGGCACGGCTCCCAGGTCACCGTGACCCATGCAGCGGAGGTACTGAGGTGAACCCGATCTACGCGGCTCAGGCCGCTGCCGACGACGCCCTGTCCAACGGGGGCGTGACCGCCGACTTCTCCGCCGAGACCTGGTGGCTGACCCTCATCAAGGCCGTCTTCATCGTCGCCTTCCTCATCGTCAGCGTCATCATGGCGCTGTGGGTGGAGCGGCGCGGCCTGGCCCGCATGCAGACCCGCCTGGGCCCCAACGTCAACGGCCCGCTCGGCCTGCTCCAGGCGGTCGCCGACGCCGGCAAGCTCATCATGAAGGAGGACTTCTGGCTCAAGGGGGCCGAGAAGGTCATCTACCTCCTGGCACCGCTCATCGCCGCCTTCAGCGCCTTCATGGTCTACGCGGTCATCCCCTTCGGGCCTCAGGTGAGCATCTTCGGCCACTCCACACCCCTGCAGCTGACCGACTTCCCGGTGGCGGTCCTCTACATCCTGGCCATCACCGCCTTCGGCGTCTACGGGATCATCCTGGGCGGCTGGTCCACGCACTCCACCTACCCGCTCTTCGGCGCCGTGCGCAGCGCCGCTCAGGTCATCTCCTACGAGCTGAGCATGAGCCTGTCCATCCTCACGGTGTTCCTGGCCTCGGGGACCATGTCCACCTCCGGGATCGTGACCGCCCAGGAACGCATCTGGTGGGCCGTGGCGATGGTGCCCAGCTTCATCATCTACGTCATCTCCATGGTCGGTGAGGTCAACCGCCTCCCCTTCGACCTGCCCGAGGCCGAGGGCGAGCTCGTCGCCGGCCACATGGTCGAGTACTCCTCGATGAAGTTCGCCTGGTACTTCCTGGCCGAGTACATCAACATGTTCAACGTCTCGGCCGTGTGCGTCACCCTGTTCCTGGGCGGCTGGCGCTCGGCGATCCTCAGCCTGTTCTGGGAGGGCGCCAACTCCGGCTGGTGGCCGATGCTGTGGTTCATCGCCAAGGTCTGGGCCGTCATGTTCTTCATGATCTGGACCCGCGGAACCCTCGTGCGCATCCGCTACGACCACTTCATGAAGCTGGGCTGGAAGGTCCTCATCCCGATCTCCCTGGTCTGGTTCGTGCTGGTGGCAGTGGTGCGCGCCTTCCGCACCTTCTCGGGCGCCTCCGTGCAGGCACTGCTGCTGCCGATGGCCGTCGTCTTCTGCCTCATCATGTTCATCCTCTTCCTCATCCCCGACAAGGAGGAAGAGGAGGAGCTCTACGAGGACTACGACGACGAGGACGCTGACGACGACGTCGAGATCCTGGATGCCGAGGACGACCACGTGGCCTTCCTCGAGGGCTTCCCCGTCCCACCGTCTCCGGGCACGTCCCTGCCACCCTCACCGCGGGCCCGCCGCGCCGCCCTGGCAGCGGAGGAGACTACTGCGGCCGATGACTCCCAGCCCGGGGCGGCCACCGCCGTCGGCCTCCTGGAGGACACCGACGTCGAGGACGACGACTTCGAGGACGACGCCGCCGGTTCCGCAGCCTCCGCCGAGTCGCCCGACTCGGCTGACACAGCCGGCACGGCAGTCCCGACCGGTAAGGACGCAGCCACCGCCCTGCCCACCTTCACCCTTGACCTCAAGGCCGACCCGGCCAGTGACACAGCCACAGACAAGGCCACCGACGAGGCCGCTGAGGCACCCCAGGAGGGAAAAGATGACTGATCGCCCCCACCGTTCCCGGGGCTCGCAGCACGATAAGTGGCTGCGCGACGCTCCCTCCGCCCTGGCCCGGGCCTTCGCGCCCGTGGCCGGCTACGGGGTCACCATCTCCTCGATGTTCCGCCCCGTGGTCACCGAGCAGTACCCCTTCGAGCCGCCGCAGGTGATGCCCCGCTACCACGGGCGCCACCGGCTCAACCGCTACGACGACGGCCTGGAGAAGTGCGTCGGCTGCGAGCTGTGCGCCTGGGCCTGCCCCGCCGACGCGATCTACGTCGAGGCCGCCTCCAACGAGCCCGGCGCCCAGTACTCGCCCGGCGAGCGCTACGGGCGCGTCTACCAGATCAACTACCTGCGCTGCATCTTCTGCGGCATGTGCATCGAGGCCTGCCCCACCCGGGCCCTGACCATGTCCACCGACTTCGATGAGCTCGTCGGCCCCGGCCGCGAGGGCCTCATCTACGAGAAGGAGGACCTGCTGGCCCCCGTGCCCGAGGGCGCCGTGTCCGCACCCCATCCCATGGTCGAGGGCACCGAGGACAGCGACTACTACCGCGGGAAGGTCGTCGGCTCCACCCAGGCCCAGATCGACTGGGTGCGGACCCACCGACCCGAGGACCCCAGCCTGGGCGCCGCCCGCGCCAAGGCCGCCCCCACCGCCTCCGGCCGGGGCAGCCGTCACACCGTGAAGGGAGCCCTGCGATGAGCACCCTGCTGATGACCGGAGCCTCCGCCCTCGCCCCGGCCGCCCTGACTCAGGACGGTCACCTGGGGCTGGGCGAGGCGATCATCTTCGGCGTCGTCGCCCTGGTCACCGTGGCCTGCGGCATTTGCGTCCTGACCGCCAAGCGCGCCGTGAACGCCGCCATCAACATGATCGGCATCATGGTCTCGCTGGCCGTCCTTTATATCGTCAACGAGTCGCCCTTCATGGGGATCACCCAGGTCGTGGTCTACACCGGCGCCGTCATGACCCTCGTCCTGTTCGTCATCATGCTCGTGGGCGTCGGCGGCGACGAGCCGGTGGGAGCCGTCGGCACCGTTATGAGGCGCCCGGTCCTCATCCTCCTGGGTCTGGGGCTGGCCGGTGCCCTGACCGCCGTCGTGTGGCGCTCCACCCTGCCCACGCCGGTCGGCCTCAAGGACGGCGCCAAGGCCGCCCCCGACCTGCTGGCCGTCACGCTCTACCACGACCACGTCGTCGCCATGGAGCTGACCGCCATCCTGCTCATCGTGGCCGCCGTCGGCGCCCTGACCCTCACCCACCGTCAGCGCATCCGGGCCCGGCTCAGCCAGCGCGCGATGGCCGCCAGCAAGATGCAGGACTACGCCACCAAGGGCACCCACCCGGGCCAAAAGCCCATGCCCGGCGTCTACGCCTCCACCAACTCCGCCGCCGCCCCGTCCCTGGACGCCCAGGGCGAGGCCGTCGAGGAGTCCGTGCCCCGGGTCCTGCGGGCCCGCGGCCAGGACCTGGAGCTGTCCGACGTCTCCCCGGAGATGGGCCGGGCCCAGCGCTCGGGCACGATCGTCTCGCGCCTGGCCGGTGCCGACCAGGACGGCGCAGCCGACGGCCCCCGGGCCCGCCGCTCCGGGATGCCCTCCATGCCCGGTGCCGCCGCACCCGCCGTCAAGCAGCCCGTCCTCAGCGATGACGGGGCAGCCGAGCCGGCCGCCCCGAAGCAGAAGGAGGAGAAGTGAGTCTCCCCATCACCGTCTACCTCATCCTGGCCGGGGTGCTGTTCACCCTGGGGGCGCTCACGGTGCTGCTGCGCCGCAACGCCATCATCGAGCTCATGGGCGTTGAGCTCATGCTCAACTCCGTCAACCTCGTCCTGGTGACCTTCTCCCGGATCCACGGCAACCTCACCGGTCAGGTCTTCGCCTTCTTCGTCATGGTGGTGGCCGCCGCCGAGGTCGTGGTGGGTCTGAGCATCGTCGTATCCATCTTCCGCACCCGCAGGTCCACGTCGGTCGACGACGAGAACCTGCTCAAGAACTGAGGGGAGAGACCACCGACATGCTTCCCGCTCCTGTCACCGCCGTTGTGACGCCCCTGACCGAGGCCACCGGCCTGGCCTCCTGGGCCTGGCTGCTCATCGCCGTCCCCGCGGTCTCCGCCGCCTTCCTGCTGCTGGCCGGCCGCCGCTCCAACGCCTGGGGCCACTGGCTGGGCCTGGCCGCCTCCTTCGCCGTCGCCTGTCTCGGCGTGGGCATCCTCGTGCAGGTCCGGGGCCTGCCCGCCGAGGAACGCGTCATCGGCCTGCCCCTCTACCACTGGTTCTCCGCCGGGAACCTGAGTATCGACGTCGGCCTGCGCCTGGACCCGCTGTCGCTGACCTTCGTCACCCTGGTCACCTGCGTCGGCTTCCTCATCCACCTGTACTCGGTGGCCTACATGGCCCACGACCGCGACCGGCGGCGCTTCTTCGCCTACCTCAACCTCTTCATCGCCGCGATGCTCACCCTGGTCCTGGGAGACTCCTACATCGTGCTCTTCGTCGGCTGGGAGGGCGTGGGCCTGGCCTCCTACCTGCTCATCGGCTTCTGGAACACCGCCGACGCCGACGCCCCCCAGGGCGAGCAGGCCACCAGCCGCGAGAACGCCGCCGCCGCCAAGAAGGCCTTCGTCATGAACCGCGTGGGCGATGTCGGCCTGCTGCTGGCCATGATGACGATGGTCGGCCAGGTCGGCTCGGTCTCCTTCGACGCCGTCTCCGCCGCCGCCCTCGACGGCTCGGTGAGCACCGGCTGGCTCACCGCCATCGGCTTCTTCCTGCTCCTGGCGGCCTGCGGTAAGTCCGCCCAGTTCCCCCTCCAGGCCTGGCTGGGTGACGCCATGGCCGGCCCCACGCCGGTCTCGGCCCTCATCCACGCCGCCACCATGGTCACCGCGGGCGTCTACCTCATGGTCCGCTCCTCCGCCGTCTTCGAGGGCGCCCCCAGCGCCCAGACGGCCGTGGCCGTCGTCGGCGCCATCACCCTGCTGCTGGGGGCCGTCATCGGAAGCGCCAAGGACGACATGAAGAAGGTCCTGGCCGCCTCCACCATGAGCCAGATCGGCTACATGATGCTGGGCGCTGGTCTGGGCCCGATCGGCTACGCCTTCGCCATCTTCCACCTGCTCACCCACGGCTTCTTCAAGGCCCAGCTCTTCCTGGGGGCCGGCTCGGTCATGCACGCCATGGGCGACCAGGTCAACATGCGCCGTTTCGGCGGCCTGCGCGGTGCCATGACGATCACTTGGGTCACCATGGGTATCGGCTGGCTCGCCATCCTGGGGGTGCCGCCCTTCTCCGGCTTCTGGTCCAAGGACCGCCTCATTGAGGCCGCCTTCGTCGGCGAGGGCACCAAGCCCTGGATCCTGGGGACCATCGCCCTGCTGGGCGCGGGCCTGACCGCCTTCTACATGTCCCGCCTGTTCTTCATGATCTTCCACGGAAAGCAGCGCTGGACCACCAAGGAGGACCTGGAGGGCGAGGTCCACCCCCACGAGTCCGGCTGGCTCATGACGCTGCCGCTGATCGTCCTGTCCGTGTTCTCCGTGGGCCTGGGCGGGCTGCTGACCTACAACAACATGTTCGTCACCTGGCTGGAGCCGGTCACCGGTCACGCCGAGCACGGCGAGCCGGTCCTGCCGGCCGCCGTCATCATGGGCGCCACCCTCGCCCTGGTCGTCGTCGGGGTCGTCGTGGCCTGGTGGATGTACGTGCGCCGCCCGGTGCCCGTCGTCCTGCAGCCCGCCAACCCCCTGGTGGAGGCCGCCCGCAAGGACATGTACCAGGACGCCGTCAACGAGGCCCTGGCCATGCGCACCGGCCAGGGGCTGGTCCTGGCCACCGACGCCGTCGAGCGCTACGTCGTCGACGGCGCCATCGAGGGTGCCGCCGCCGGCACCGGCGCCCTGGGGCGCCTGACCCGCCGCACCGAGTCCGGGTACGTGCGCTCCTACGCCGGCTACATGCTGGCCGGAACGGTCCTCGTACTCATCGCCGTCCTGGCCGCCAGGTTCTGAGAGGACACGACACATGCCGACTCTTCCCGCATCGCTGCCCGTCCTGACCGTCATGGCGGTCACGCCGCTGGCCGGGGCGCTCCTGCTGTGGCTGGTCCCGCCGCTGCGCCGGCTCCACGCCCGCGCCGTGGGCCTCGTGTTCTCCCTGGCGGTCCTCGCCCTGGGCCTGTGGGCGCTGAGCGCCTTCGAGCTGGCTCAAGCCAGCACCGTCCAGCTGACCGACACCCACTCCTGGATCCCCGCCATCGGCGCCTCCTGGGCCCTGGGCGTCAACGGCCTGGGCCTGTCCATGGTGCTGCTGGGCGCCTTCGTCACGCCCCTGGTGCTGCTCGCCTCCTGGGGTGAGGTCCCCGCCGACCGGCAGGGCCTGTTCACCGGGCTCGTCCTGACGCTGGAGTTCTTCGTCGTCGTCATCTTCTCGGCCCGGGACCTGCTCCTGTTCTACCTGTGCTTCGAGGCGATGCTCATCCCGGTGTACTTCCTCATCGGCTGCTTCGGCGGGCAGAATCGTCAGCGAGCCGCCCTGAAGTTCCTCCTGTACTCCCTGGCCGGCGGGCTCATCATGCTCATCGGCGTCATCGCCGTCTACCTGCACTCCGCCAAGAACGGCACCCCCAGCTTCCTCATCGACTCGGTGGCCGCCAACCTGCACGTGTCCACCTCCGCCGGTCACTGGATCTTCCTGACCTTTTTCATCGCCTTCGCCATCAAGGCGCCGCTGGTCCCAGTCCACACCTGGCTGCCCGACACCGCCGAGCAGGCCACCCCGGGCACCTCGGTGCTGCTCATCGGCATCCTGGACAAGATCGGCACCTTCGGGATGATCACCCTGGTCCTGCCGATCTTCCCCGAGGCCTCCCGCTGGGCCGCCCCGGTGATCCTGGTCCTGGCGGTCGTCTCCATCATCTACGGGGGCCTGGCCGCCATCGCCCAGGACAACCTCTACCGCCTCATCTCCTACACCTCCGTGAGCCACTTCGGCTTCATGGTCCTGGGGATCTTTATCGGCAACCAGGTGGCCGCCAACGGCGCCATGGTCTACATGGTGGCCCACGGGCTGTCCATCGCCGGCCTTTACCTGGTCACCGGCTTCATGGCCCGGCGCACTGGGACGGTCGCCATCAGCGAGCTCGGCGGCATCGCCCGGGTCATGCCGCTGGTGGCAGGCACCTTCCTGGTCAGCGGGCTGGCCTCCATCGCCCTGCCGGGCCTGAGCGGGTTCGTGCCCGAGTGGATGGTGCTCTCCGGCACCTTCTCGGTCTCGCTGGCCCTGGGTGGTGCGGCCGTCGTCGGCGTCGTCATCGCCGCCGTCTACATGCTGCTGCCCTACCAGCGGGTCTTCACCGGGGCGCCCGCCCCCGAGCGCGTGGGCAGCCCCGACCTCGACGGGCGCGAGCGCCTCGTCGTCGTCCCCATCATCGCCGCGATGCTCGCGCTCGGACTGGCCCCGGGCGTCTTCACGTACGCGTTCGACGACGTCGCCCGGCAGGTCGCGCTCACGGTGACCCGCTTCTCGCAGGCTGACGCCTCAGCCCGCGGCGCCGGTGACAGCCTCGATGTCGGCGGTGCGACTGAAGTGCCCGCCGCCTCCACCGCTACGGAAGGGAACACCAAGTGAGCCCCTCAGCCACTGCCCCGATCGTCAACTGGGACGCCCTGACACCGGTCCTCATCATCCTGGGCGCCGGTGTCCTGGGTGTCCTCGTGGAGGCCTTCATCGCCCGGCCCGCCCGTCTGGCCATCCAGTCCACGCTGAGCTTCCTGGCCATCCTGGCCTCCGGGGTCTCCCTGTTCCTGCGCTGGGGCGAGGTCAAGGCCGCCGGGGCCGCCGCCGCTGCCGTACCCCAGTTCCAGCTCCCCAAGGGCTTCCTGCCGGGCGCCCGCATGTCCGCGGGCCTGACCGAGGACCCCTTCTCCATCGCTGCCCAGGGCATCCTCCTGGTCATCGGGCTGCTGGCCGTCCTGGTGATGGCCGACCGCACCTCCGTCGGCGACGGGGCCTTCGCAGCCCAGGCCGCAGACCGGCCCGGCAGCGCGGAGGAGAGCGAGTCCATCCTGGCCGGGTGGACCACGACCGAGGTCTTCCCCCTGACCCTGTTCTCACTGGGCGGCATGATGCTCTTCGGGGCCAGCAGCGACCTCATCACGCTGTTCGTCATCCTGGAGATGATCTCTCTGCCGCTGTACATCCTGGCTGCCACCGCCCGCCACCGCCGGCTGCTCAGCCAGGAGGCGGCGCTGAAGTACTTCGTGCTGGGTGCCTTCGCATCCGCCTTCCTCCTCATGGGCTCGGCCCTGCTCTACGGGGTGGCCGGCGCCGTTGACTACAAGACCCTGGGCGAGGCCGTGAGCAGCGCGGCGGGGCAGGACTGGCTCATCCTGGCCGGTCTCATGCTGGTGATCGTCGGCCTGCTGTTCAAGGTGGCGGCCGTGCCCTTCCACGCCTGGAGCCCGGACGTCTACCAGGGCGCCCCCACCCCGGTCACCGGGTTCATGGCCGCCGGGGTCAAGGCCGCCGCCTTCCTGGCCCTGGTGCGCTTCTACTACATGATCGCCGGCGCCATGGGCTGGGACCTGGCCCCCGCCCTGTGGGCCGTGGCGGCCCTGACCATGCTCCTGGGCACCGTCGTCGGTGTGGTTCAGCGCGACGTCAAGCGCATGCTCGCCTACTCGGCCATCGCCCACGCCGGCTTCATGCTCATCGGGATCCTGGCCTACTCCAAGGCGGCGATCTCCGCGCTCAGCTTCTACGCCCTGACTTACGGGATCGCCACCGTGGGGGCCTTCGGCATCATCACCCTGGTGCGCTCCAACCGTGACGGCTCTGTGGGCGGTGAGGACGGTGACCTGGAGGCCTTCAAGGGCTTGGGACGCCGCAGCCCCTGGGCGGCCGGAGCCATGACCGTCTTCCTGCTGTCCTTCGCCGGAGTGCCCCTCACGGCCGGCTTCATGGCCAAGTTCCGGCTCTTCGCCGCCGGCCTGAGCGGCAACGGGACGCCTGTCGTCATCCTCGCCATCGTCTGCTCGGCCGTGACCGCCTTCTTCTACATGAGGCTCATTGTGCTCATGTTCTTCCATGAGCCGGCCGGCGAGCGCTCCGTGGTCGTGGCCAGCCGCGGCCCGATCATCCTGGCGGTCAGCGTTGCGGTGATGGCCACAATCGGGCTGGGCGTTTTGCCGCAGGCCGCCTTCGACCTGTTCGACCAGACGGCTATGCTCCTTCCGTGATCGGATCACTGCCGCTGAGCGCCCCCGAGCTGGAGTCGCGCATCACCCCCGCTCTCCAGGCCATTGAGGATCGCCTCATGGAGGTGGTCACCAGCGCTGACGAGACCATCAACCCGCCAACCTCGCACCTGGCTGAGGCCGGGGGCAAGCGCCTGCGCCCGGTCCTGGCCCTGCTGACCGCCCAGCTCGGCGACCCGGCCCTGGCCACCGGTGAACAGATCCGCGACGCCGGCGTGGCCGTGGAGCTGACCCACATCGCCACCCTCTACCACGACGACGTCATGGACGAGGCCCCGCTGCGCCGAGGCGCCCCGAGCGCCCAGACCGTGTGGGGCAACTCCGCCGCCATCCTCACCGGCGACGTCCTCGTGGCCCGCGCCTCCCAGCTGGTGGCGGCGCTCGGCCCGCAGGCCGTCATGGCCCACGCCAAGACCTTTGAGCGCCTGTGCATGGGCCAGCTCCATGAGACCCTGCCGCGCCCGGCGGGTACCGATCCGGTGGACCACTACATCCAGGTCCTGGCGGACAAGACCGGCTCCCTTATCGCGGTGTCGGCCCGCTACGGGGCGATGCTCACCAACGCCGGAGCGCGCACCGAGCAGATCGTGGAGGAGTTCGGCGAGAGGATCGGTGTGGCCTTCCAGCTGGCCGACGACGTCATCGACCTCATGAGCGACTCGGCCACCACCGGCAAGACCCCCGGCACCGACCTGCGCGAGGGCGTGGACACCATGCCGGTCCTCCTCCTGCGCAAGGCCCTGGCGGCCGGTGAGCTCGACGCCGCCGGCCAGGCCATCCTTTCGCGCCTGTCCACCGGTGACCTGTCCGATGACGCCTTCCTGGCCGACGTCGTCGCTCGCCTGCGCGAGCACCCCGTCCTGGCCCGTACCCGTGAGATGTCCATGGCCTGGGCGGCTCAGGCGGTTGAGGGCCTGGAGGGCCTGGAGGAGGCTGCCCTTGACGGGACCCGGCAGCGCCTGGCCCGGGCCGGCGTCGAGGGCGAGACTGCCGTGGCGGCTATGGCTGACGCCGGTGAGCGGGTGAGGCAGGTGCGTGTGGCTATGGAGGACTTCGCCCGTATCCTCGTGGACCGGGCTGCCTGACCAGTCGGCCTGGGGGCTGATGAGGCTTCGCAGCTACCCATGACTCCCCATGGGTTAATGGGGAGCCGATGGGGAGTGATGGGTAGTTCCCCATCGTGGGTACTGGATTGCGGTGCATAGGGTGCCAAGTACGTGTTCCCAATGCGTTGAAAGGTCCCCGACATGCCGTCCTCCACGCCGATGTCTCCTGAAACCTGTGCCCGACTGACCCGACGTGGTGTCCTGACCCTGCCCGCCCTCGCTGGTACAGCGGCTGTCCTGTCGGGGTGCGGGGTGCTGAAGAAAGGTGGTTCTGCCTCGTCGGGGAAGAGTTCGGGGGCTGCGTCGCCACGTGCGGTCGCGACCGCGACTGGTCCTCATGGTGGGGTGATGATAGAGGCGGAGTGGAAAGGGGCTCCGCTCTCGGTTGAGGTGGGGCCCGCCGCAGTCAACGGCAAGTACGCTGTCGTGCGCTTGGAGTTCACAACGACCTCTGATGACAAAGTAAGCCTGTTTCAGGCATTCGGCTCCACGTATCGCCCGGGGACGATGGTCGCGATCAGGATGCTCTCTCTGGATAAGGGGCTGGTCTATCGTGAGCTGGATGAGGAAGCGCGTCATTTATATGATGACGTCGAAAATGATAAGCCTCTGGAAGTATTTCCAGTGTTTCATGCGCCGCCCGAGAATGTTAGCGCCGTGGACCTGTTCCTTCCTTATGTGGGTGTCGCTACAGGCGTTCCGGTTTTGAAGGATACCGAGGCCGATTTCTCGGTGAATGATGTGGTGTCGAAGGCAAAACTCGATGAGTTGGAGGCAGGGCCGTTCAAGATTGAGACCATGTCGCTGGCTGCTGATGATTCGTCGGATACGAAGCAGGATGAGAAGTCGACGACGGTGACGGTGGCTGGGGATGTCACGTTTGCGACTGACTCCGATCAGCTCTCGGCTCAGGCTGACAGTGTGTTGGCGAATGTGGTGGAGCAGATCAAGAAGTTTCCCTCTGGTGGAGATCTGACGATCACGGGCCATACCGATGACGTGGCTGATGACGCACACAACCAGGATCTGTCGGAGCGGCGGGCCAAGGCGGTGTCGGAACGGCTCAAGAAGCTGACGGACTTGTCCAAGTGGAAGGAGTCGGTCTCAGGTAAGGGTGAGTCCTCGCCGCGGGTTGCGAATGACACTGATGAGCACAGGCAGATCAACCGTCGTGTTGAGATTGCGCTAACGCCCTCGAAACCCGCCGAGGCCAGCATGGCGCCGAGCGCGAGTGCGGCACCGTCGTCGGCGACCGTGCCTGACCCGGCAGGCCCTGTAGGTAAGGGTCCCGAGGGCGTCGACGTGAAGGTCGACGGTAAAACCGTGCGCATGGTGATCGACCATGTGGTTCGAGCCGGTAGCTACTTGGCGGGAACGGTGGTGCTTACGTCGAGTGAGACGGTCAGTATGCCGGTTGCTCCCTTCGCATTGCCGGGCAAAATGATGGATATGCGTGGCTTGTCTGGAGTATTTTATGTAAGTAGCTTGACCATCCTGAGCGGAGGGTTGAGGTATCTGGAGGCCGACTATACTTATTCCGATGGAAGTAGATATCCTTTAGCGAATAGCTTTGTGTACAATCTTGAGCCTGGGGCTTCCCAGTCCCTCCCGGTTGTGTGGCCAGACGTCGGCGAGGATAGCATCACGATTGATATGCCGGCAGGTGAATATCTTTATACGAAAGAGCGAGTCGTCGCTCGCCTCACGGACATCCCGGTCGTCAACGCGTAGCGGCCCGGTCACTTAGAAGGGTGGGGCTTGGTCGATGAGGGGTGCGAGTTGGAGGGTGTGGGCGGCCTGGGGGTAGGGGGTGGTCTCGTAGGCTCCGGGTTTCTGGCTGGGTTGGGGGCCGCGGGTCACGAGGCGGGTCTTGCCGCTGGTGTTGGTGTTGAGACTGGTGTGGTTGTGGGCCTGGTTGTCGAGTGTTCTGTCTAGGGCTCGGTTGAGGCGGTTGATGATGTCGGGGCTGATCTGCTGGCTCAGGTCCTTGGGTATGACGGTGCCGGGAACAAGGTACTGGTGGGGGCCGACCCTCTTGGGGTGGCGGGTGATGGTGCCGTCTGGGTGGCGCTGGTAGACGGTCTTGTCGGGGGTGTGCCAGGACAGGGTCCCGCTGGCCTGGTCTCTGGTGAGGGCCCATCCGGGGGTGTGCTTGAGGCGGTGGTGGGCCTCGCACAGGACCACGAGGTTGTCCAGGCTGGTGGTCCCGCCCTGGCTCCAGGCGGTGAGGTGGTCGATGTCGCACCGTTCGGCTGGGGTCTGGCAGGTGGGGAAGACGCAGACCCGGTCGCGGGCGCGTACCAGGTCGGCCAGGCCGGCCGGGGGACGGTAGCGGGTGCGGCCCACGTCGATCACGACTCCGCTTGCCGGGTCGGTGACCAGACGCTTCCAGGTCCCGCCGGCGGCCAGGGCCCAGGCAGTCAGGGCCGGCACCGCCGCGCTGCGCGCCCCGATGCGCACCTGAGCGACCCCGCCCGCAGCGGCGGAGCTTGAGGCGGTGGACTGAGAGGCGGGATCAGCGGAGAACGAGGCGGCCGGCTGGGAGACGGGAGCGGCCGGGGCGGGTTCGGGCAGAGTCATCCCGCCGGCAGTGGGCAGACTCCTCCCGCTGGAACCGGGCAGACTCCGCCCGTTGCCCCGGGATGCTGGGCTGTTGAGAGGATCGGGCGTTACGGTGGGGTTCTGGCCTGGAGAGGCTCCGCTGGGCTTCAGGTGACGGGGTCCCTCGAAGCACTCACCGCCTCCGGGGTCACCGCTTCCGGTGGGGTCTCCCGGTGGTGCCAGGCTGTTGAGGGGGACGGTGACCTGGACGTCGATGTGGATGCCTGCTGGGAGGGGGAGGTGGTGTCCGGTGCCTGAGGGGGTCCACCACGGGCTGGTGGA